>SLTF01000121.1 GCA_007130025.1 Spirochaetales bacterium
GACTGGAGTGAGCATCTCGCCGAACGAGAGCGCGCGGCCCAGGAGGCGGCGGCCCAACGGCAAGCGAGACGGCGATCCTCAGCGGACGCCGGCGCACGCGGCGAGAAGCCGCGGAGCCGCGAACGGAAGCTCAGCTTCAAGGAGGTCCGCGAACTCGAAGCGCTCCCCGAGCTCATCGTAGCAACCGAGGCTCGCATCAGCGCACTGCAACACGATCTCTCCGATCCCGATATCTACAAAGGAGGTGGCGGCGAGGTGGCGCGGATCACCCGTGAGCTCGCAGCTGAACAGGAGAAACTCGCCGCGCAGTACGCCAGGTGGGAAGCGCTGGAGGCGCTGCATGCCGAGCTGGCGTAGCGATTGCCCCTTCCGACCGAGAAACGTATAATCAGCATTGATAGCAATGCTGTCACGGGAGGTATGATGGCTACGTTAACCATACGAAACCTCGAGGATGAGCTGAAGTCTCGGCTGAGGATTCGCGCTGCGAGGCATGATCACTCGATGGAAGAAGAAGCACGGTCGATTCTCCGAAAAGCCCTTTCGGATTCTGAGGATCTGGAGCAGACGATCGGCATCGGAACTCGAATCCGCAGTCGATTCGAGGATATTGGAGGGGTGGAGCTCGAGCTTCCCCAGCGAACCGAGATGCCTCGAGCCTTTGAGAATCTCGAATGATCGTCCTCGACACGAACGTGCTGTCGGAGATCATGAAGCCAAACCCGGACCTGAACGTCCTCTCGTGGGTCGACTCAATACCGGTTTTGCACACCGCAATCACTGCCGTCACCGTCGCAGAGATCCTCTCCGGTATTCGCCGATTGCCGCACGGAGCTCGACGTCGGAGTCTCATGCTGGTAGCCGAAAAGATCTTCAACGACGACTTCCGAGACCGGATCTTCGCGTTCGATGCAGATGCTGCGGTTGAGTACGCTGCCATTGTGGTCGAAAGAGAAGCCGCCGGACTTCCCATATCGGCGGCCGACGCGCAGATCGCAGCGATCTGTCGAGTACGCGAGTGCACGTTATCTACGCGGAACGGCAGCGACTTTGAGCGAACCGGCGTACCGACCGTGAACCCATGGAGAGAGAGTCCTCAGCTTTAGAACGAATTGAAGTTGCCCGAGGGGAGACTTGAACTCCCACAGCCGTAAGGCCACTAGACCCTGAACCTAGCGTGTCTACCAATTTCACCACTCGGGCGGCGGACCCCTAATCTATCGCAATCGGTTTTCTCCTGTCAATAGGGTTTTCCTCAGCGGCTTTTCCTTGACAGCCGAATAAATCCGTGTTTAACTTTCTTATTGAAAAAAACCAAAATTACTTGCCAGATTAAAGGAGGCACGTGTATGAGAAGGCGTCTATTGTTGGTGCTGATGGTTGCGCTTTTGTTGGTACCTGCGCTTGGATTTGCAGGGGGGCGTCCCGAGGCCGCTACCGGAGAGATCACGTTGCGGTTTCCGACGTTCTGGGTAGGTCGTGATTCGAAGGCTGCGCCAGTGGCTGCGTTGATCGACGAGTTCAACGAGCAGCACGCAGGTCGGATCCGAATTGTGGTAGAAGAGAGCCCTGAGCCGGATGGATATCGAACGATGATCAATACGAGCCTCGCCGCAGGCCGCGTTCCTGATCTGTTCATCTTCAATCCAGATCCAACGACATTTCAGTATTACGATTCGGATATTCTGATGGACTTCACCGACGAGATCGCGGGCAACTGGGCAAACGATTTTGTTGAAGGTTACATTGGCGAAAGCACGATAAACGGGCGTACCAAGACGATTCCATTTGAGATCGGAATCACACCGATCTGGTACAACGAAGCGCTTATGCGGCAGGCCGGGATAACGCGGTTTCCCCAGAGCTACGACGAGTTCCTGGACGCTCTCTCAAGACTGAGAAATGCCGGAATCGTCCCAACGGCGCAGATGACCGGTGGTGTCAACGCGTGGACATCCATGCTGTGGTACTCGCATATTCTCGCGGCTATTGGTGGGCCTGACGTGTGGAGTCGCCCGTTGAATCACCCCCAGTTTACCCAGGCGGCAGAAATCCTTCAGCTGCTGTACAGTGATGGCAACACCACACGCGACGCGATTGGCGCGGACGCGGGCGTGGCCGGCGGTCACTTCCTTTCCGGCCGTGTCGCGATGTTCATCAATGGCCCATGGTACATCGGACGCGTGCGCAGTGACGCTCCGGAAGTGTACGAAAACACCAGCGTCGGGTTTTTCCCGCAACTGCAGTCGGGCGCACCTCGTGGCATGATTGGATTCCAGCTCTCCAATCTGGCTGCCGCCAACACCGATGATCCCGCACGACGGGAAGCCGTTCTGACGTTCATGCGTTGGATGACGAATCCCGAAAACGTTGCGCGCATCTCTCGAGAGTCGGGCGCCATGTTCGCGGTTCGCCACGACCTCGGGGCTGACTCCGATCCGCTGCTCCGTGAGTTTGCGCGGGTATCCGAACAGGCTGACTTCTCGGTGGGGCACTTCCAGAGCCAGTTCCCGATTGAAGTGGTGCAAGAACTCGGGCAGGCGATTGGAGCCATGATGCTCGATCCCAACGTTGGACCACGCGAGTTCGTCGGGATGCTCGAACGAGCAAACCAGTAACAGTCGGTAGAGAATTTTTCGTTGGCGTAGCGGGGTTACACTCCCGCTACGCCACGTAATGGGGACACCGTTCACATGACCCACCTGCATAAACATTGGAAGGGAATCTCGCTGTTTCTTCTTCCAACGTTGGCGCTCTATTGTA
>SLTF01000350.1 GCA_007130025.1 Spirochaetales bacterium
CTACCTCAACGTCAAACTGCTGGTCAGCACCATGACCGCGAGCATCGTGTTCATCTCGTTCTCGCTCATCGGGGTAGATTTCCCGGTTATCTGGGCGATCCTCACCTTCCTGTTCAACTTCATTCCGAGCATCGGCTCGATCATGATCACCTTCTTCAGCGGCCTCTTTGCGGTGGTTCAGTTTGTTCCCGACTGGAACAGCATCATCGCCACGGTGACGGCGATGTCGGTGACCCAACTGATCATTGGCAATATCATCGATCCAAAGCTTCTGGGTGACCGGTTGAACCTGAGTCCCGTGGTTATCCTGCTCTCGCTGCTGCTGTGGGGCTGGCTCTGGGGCGTCATGGGGATGTTCCTGGCGGTTCCGCTCACGGTAGCAATCAAGATCGCACTGGAGAATATTCCCGGTATGGAACCCTTCGGCATCATGATGGGGACCGGAAGCTTTCGCAAACGCAAGAAGAAACAACTCAAGACAGGAGCACGGCCAAATCATGCAACGCAAGCGACTTCTCACCGGTGATCGACCCACCGGGCGGCTTCACCTCGGCCACTACGTTGGATCAATTGCCAATCGATTGAAGCTTCAGTCTCAGTACGACTGTTTCTTTCTCATCGCCGACCTTCACATGCTTACGACTCGGCCGGCCAAAGAAGACATCGAGGCAATCTCGGAGAACGCGCGGCAGATGGTGCTGGACTACCTTTCGTGCGGCATCGATCCCGAGCAGTCGGTGATCTTTCTCCAGTCTGCCGTGCACGAGACATACGAGCTGAACCTCTTCTTCGAGATGCTCGTTACCGTCCCGCGCCTTCAGCGGTTGCCAAGCCTCAAGGATATGAAAGACTCGGCGAATCTCTCCGAGATGCCCTTTGGGCTTCTGGGCTACCCCGTGCTGCAGTCGGCTGATATCCTGCTGCCGCGCGCCCACATCGTTCCCGTGGGCAAAGATAACGAAGCCCACGTTGAACTCACACGCGAGATCGCGCGGCGATTCAATAACCTCTACGGTGAAGTCTTTCCGCTGCCCGACGTCCTGATCGGCGATGTGCCGACCCTGGTTGGCACCGATGGAAGCGCGAAGATGTCCAAGTCGCTGGACAACACCATCATGCTCAGTGACGATGAAAAGACGGTAACCCGCAGGGTTATGGGCATGTTCACCGATCCCAACCGGGTGCGAGCCGATATTCCCGGCACGGTCGAGGGCAATCCGGTGTTCACCTATCACGACGTCTTTAATCCCAACAAGGCCGAGGTCGACGAGCTCAAGACTCGCTACCGGGCCGGAACCGTGGGGGACGTGGAGGTCAAGCAGAAACTCGCCTCCGCCATCAACGCCTTCCTCGATCCCATCCGCGAACGGCGATCCGACTTTGAGGCGCGAAGCGGCTTTGTCGATGAAGTCATCTACGATGGCACGCTTCGCATGCGGGAAGAGGCACGGGCAACCCTGATCGAAGCGAAGAAAGCGATGGGGCTCACCGGGGTCTGGAATCGCATCAGTCGAAAGGCTGAAGACGCGCGGAAGAAACGGGAGAAGCGCGAAGCGGCGTCGTGAGCAACGGCCCACAGCGCCTGGACGCGTTTCGAGAGGTGATCTGGGACCACTACCGTAAGCACGGCCGCGCGATGCCGTGGCGCGCTACCAGCGACCCCTATCACATCGTTGTCTCCGAGTTCATGCTGCAACAGACCCAGGTTTCACGCGTGATGCAGAAGTTCGGGCCCTTTGTGGAGCGGTTTCCCGACTGGGCAACGCTCGCGTCGGCGCGTCTGGTGGAGGTGCTGGCGCAGTGGCAGGGTCTCGGCTACAACCGAAGGGCCAAGTTCCTGCACCAGTGTGCGGCCTCCGTCATGCAGCTCCACCACGGAGCACTCCCCGCAGACCCGAATCTGCTCGCGGGACTTCCCGGCATCGGACGCAACACCGCGGGAGCCGTGTGCGCCTTTGCATTCAACCAACCGGTGGTGTTCATCGAAACCAATATCCGCCGGGTGTTTCTCCATTTCTTCTTCAGTGATGCTGAAGGGATTCACGATCGCGAACTCATGCCGTGGATTGAAGCTGCCCTGGATCGCGACGAACCGCGTCGCTGGTACTGGGCCCTGATGGACTACGGTGCAGTGCTCAAGTCGCAGGTAACCAACCCTAACCGCCGAAGCGCCCACTACACCCGACAGTCCCCGTTTGAGGGGTCGCGGCGGCAGATCCGCGGTGCGGTCGTTCGGATGTTCGCCGACGGCGCCGCCCGCACGCTCGAGCAGATCCGGACTAACCTCGACGTGGCGCACGACGAACGGCTTGCCGGGATTGTCGAGGAGCTCGTTGTTGAGGAGTTTCTGATCCGTTCCGGGGAGCGCTACGCGCCGGTGTGACCACCTCGCTTGGTGGCAAGACGGTCGGCCTCTTCGATGATGGATCGATGCCACCGCAGGAGAAAGCGGGCATCCTCGGGGTCATCCGAGCGCACATCGGCCAGAACACGGAACACCGGCTCGGTGGCCGAACCACGCATCCAGATAAAGGCGATGGGAAAGCCGGCGTCATTGTGCAACAGGATACGAAATCCCCCGCGCTCGCTTCCACTGCGCTTTGAAGCTCCCACTCCCTCGATCTCTTCGGCGCCTTCGTAATTGAACTCGGTCCATGAGGTGATGCCGAATCGGTAGCTCAACTCCGCTTTCCGCTCAGCCCACGCTGCGGGAAAGAGCTCCTCGTACGCCGCTTTCAGATGAGCATGGTTGGTGGTAGTAATCTTCATGACGGCGTCGGTATCGGTTGTTGCGGTGGTCTGGTAGACGGGGAGGGTGGCGAGCAACTCACCGATGGTCGGCCGATGGCCGGTGGGCATCGAAACCCCGCACGCACGGTACCAGATTGCCATTGGGCTGTTGGTTCCGTCGTCGGATTCGGCGTAGAGCAGTTTGGCGAGTGAGCCGATCGCGGTCAGGGGGTCTCGCACCGTCGAGGGAGGGATGATGGTACCCCCATTGGAGCCTTCCCCGAGAATCGGAACCACACATCCCTCGGCGTGCAGGCGACTCGAAAGCTCGAGCACGTTCGCCTCGCCAACCTCCGCTCGATGCACGTGCGCGTCGAAGCGCTCTGCGATTGCGTCAACTCGAAGGGACGTCGCATCGTTCACCACAACGGTGACGGGCTGGGAGGTTCCGCGGGGATTCAGGTAGCGATGCCATGCAAGCTCGGCGACCACCGCGAGCGCAAACCCCTGTTGTGCCGGTAGCTCGGTGACGGTCGATCCGTTCCCCGTGGCAAGCACAAAATTGCCACGGTCACCGTCGTTGTCGGGAGTATACCCCGCAACAAATCCGGCACTGCGCGCGCGCGCCGCGGTGAGGAGCTCCCGACAGGGGGTCAACGATTCGCCCTCGGGGATGATTGCGTGGGCGATGGCGCCGGGTTGGTCGTTCATCGAGTCAAATTCAAAGCCCATCTCACGAAGAAAGAAGCGATCGATGGAGCCCGCGCGGGCGCTTCCGTTGAAGTCACATACAATCCCCGCCTTCGCGCGCGTGATCGACCGTCGGAGCTGTTCCATGCGATCCCCGGTATCGGGAGAACCGCTTGTGCCGGTGATCACTTCGGTCACAAACTGGGAATAGATACGGGCGCACTGTTGCCGCCATTGAGTGCTCGACACGTGGTGGTCGGCGAGAAACGTCGGGGGGACCGCCCGGGCGGCGTCAACGGCCGTTCGCACCGTCCCGTCGTCGGAAACCGCTTTGGTGAACCGGGTAATCAATTCTTCTGCTCGCAGTTTGTTGAGAACCGCACCGTCGGATAGCCCAATTTTCAGTCCGTTGTGTCCAACCGGGTTGTGACTCGCCGACACATAGATAAAACCGTCCAACTCAGGAACGATCTTGGTATACGCCATGACCTCCGGCGTTGCGGCAATCCCCAGAACCCGCACCTCGATTTCCAGACTGAGCAGCGCGCGAAGAAGAATGTCGGCAATCGCGGGGCCGGTTGGTCGGGAATCGGTCGCAAGCACCACCTTCGCGGGAAACCGCACGGCGCTTCCCCGCAGGAGTTCGCCGATGACTCTGCCCGCGCACGCGAGCAGGACGGCGTCGGCGCTGCTGATGCGCGGCTCGTCGCTCTCTTCATCGGGGGCGAAAACCGTCCGCCATCCCGAAACCGACAGGATGTACCGCGAGAGCGCTCGATCGATCTCGTGTCGGGGCACGCTCTGAAAGGGGGGAGGCGCCGGTCGATCCGGGTCCAGCAACAGCCGGCCGGTGACCAGATCGTAGATGGGCTTCATCAATCATCCTCGGAGGCGGGTTTTGAACGCATGGTATCGACGGGTTCCGGCCATGTCAACGTGAGTTTTGTTGCAAATCGGCACGATTCCGCGTATACATAGTGCAGGGAGCGTGCGACCATGAAAAAAATTCTGGTTATTGACGAATCTGCGCTGTTCAGGGATTTCCTGGCAAAGAAACTGGGAGAGTACGGTTTCGAGGTTTCGGTAGCGGTGAACGGCCTCGACGGCGCGGTGAAGGTGCGACAGCAGACTCCCGACCTGGTCATCATGGATTACTACCTCTCGCGCAGTAGTTCGCTTGAGGTGCTGGAGAAGATTCGTCAGGATCCCAACACCGCGAACGTACCGGTGATCATGGCCTCCGCCAAGGTAGATCGTGACAAACTGCTGCAGGTGGCTCAGTTTCAGGTGAAGAAGTTTTTCACCAAACCGATTCGAATCGATACCCTGCTCAAGGCCGTTTCCGAGGTGCTCGGGGTTCAGGTTGAGATGGACAATACCCCGTGTATCATCGAAGCACACGTGAATGACGAGATCGTTTTCGTTGAGGTTGCGCAAGGGCTCAACAAGGAAAAGATCGAACTGCTGCGGTACAAGATCAAGGAATTGCTCAGCCTCTACGATCTGCAGCAGGTCAAGATGCTGGTCATGATGTCCAACGTTGACATCTCTCCCGACGACTCCATCAAACTCGGCACGCTCATGAACACCGTGCTGCAGTATGCCAAACCGCGCAACGTACGAATCCTCACCAACTCCGAGTTTGTCGGCAGCTACGTGGCCGGCCGCGAGGATATGTCCGAAATCGTGGTCACCAACAATCTTGAGACGGCAATGGATGGTCTCCTCGGGCGTAAGACCGGAACCTATATCGATCCGTCGCGAAAGGTGGTTCAGCAGGAGTTCCTTCAGGTCAAAGCGCCAAAAAAAGAAGGCGGCGAATCCATCGACATGAAGTTCGATGGAGAGAAAGCGGTGTTTGACCTGCACGATCTTGACGAGAACCTGACCATCGCGGTTGTGGATGATGACCTGGTGATCCAGGAGTTGATCAGGACCGCGTTCTCGGACACGCCATTCAACATCAAGGTCTATGGCAACGGCCGGGAGTTTATCAACGATCCCGACGCCGCATCCGCGGACCTGATCTTTCTTGATCTCATGATGCCGGAGATGGACGGCTTCCAGGTGCTTCAGGAGCTGAAGACCCGTACGACCAGTCTGCCGATCATCGTCCTGTCCGCGCTCTCTCAGCGCGAGACGGTGGTCAAGGCACTCAAGCTTGGAGTGAAGAGCTATATGATCAAACCGTTGAAGCCGTCGGCGGTTCTCACCAAGGCAACCGAAATACTGAAGCTGAGCTTCTAGCCGGACGGACCCGTGAGCCCGTCGAATCCTCTCGGCCGTCAGTTTCAGGTCATCTTCGAGCACTCGCCGGTTGGGATGGTGGTGCTGGATGCGGCCGGCCATATCATCTACTCCAATCAGGTTGTCGAGTCCATGTTCGGCCGGACCACCGACGAGCTCAAGCACGAACGCATTCAGTCCTTTGTCTCCTCAGATGACGCCGACGAGTTTCAGCGTCTCTTCGCGGGAATCATCACCGAGAACCAACGCCACTTCCGAAAAGAGGTGCACTACCTCCGGCACGATGGGCGCGACGCATGGTGTCGCATGGATATCACCCACGTGATCTCTGAAGGGCATTCGCCGTTTATCTTTGGTGTTTTGGAAGACATCACGGCGCAGAAGAGCGGTGAAGAAAAGCTCAAGCAGGATAAGGAATCCGCCGAGCGTGCCACGCGCACCAAATCCGCGTTTCTGGCAAACATGAGTCACGAGATTCGCACCCCGCTGCATACCATCACCGGGATGACGGAGCTCATGCTCGACACCAAGCTCGATGAAGAGCAGCGCGAGTACGCACAACAGGTGCGCTTCTCGGCCGAGGTCCTGCTCAACCTCATCAATGACATCCTGGACTTCTCCAAGATCGAGGCGGGCAAACTGTCGTTGGAGCTCATCGATTTTGACCTGGTCTCCATGACCGAAGAGGCGGTTGACCTGGTAAGTCTGGAAGCGCACAAAAAGGGACTTGAAGTCCTGCTCTTCCTTGATCCCCGGCTTCCGCGGATGGTCAAGGGCGATCCGGTTCGGATCCGTCAGATTATCGTGAACCTGTTCAATAACGCCGTGAAGTTCACCAGCCGAGGATACGTGTTTCTGCGCGTGAGTCCGGTTCGTCGCTCGTCCGACCGTATCGCCGTGATGTTTGAGGTGATCGATACCGGGATTGGTATCCCGGAGGCAAAGCTCTCCACGTTGTTCAAGGCGTTCTCTCAGGTGGACTCCTCGACAACGCGCCGGTTTGGTGGAACGGGCCTGGGATTGTCGATTTCGCGGAGTCTGGTTCAGATGATGGGCGGCAAGATCGGGGTCAAGAGTCAGCACAATAAGGGCTCCACCTTCTGGTTCACCATCCCCTTCGAACCGCACGGCGCCCTGTCGGTGGAGCCGCATCGCATGCTCCCCGGTGCGCTCAAGGTGCTGGTTGTCGATGACAGCGCTCTGTCGAGACGGGTCATCCGCGGGTACGTTGAGTCGTGGGGCGCGACCGTAGGTGAGGCAGCCGATGGGAGAGAAGCGCTCGAGGTCTTGAAGCGTGAAGCCGCCACCGGGCATCCCTTCGACGTGGCCTTGATCGACCTTCTGATGCGGGGTATGGACGGCTGGCAGCTCGCCAGCGAGATCAATGCCGACAAAACCATTAACTCGACCCGGCTCGTTCTGTTGAATCCCGCGGGGCGTATGGCCGGCGAGGCGAAAATGAAACTGCTGAAGTGGTTCAACGCCTACCTCACCAAGCCGCTTCGAAAGGGGGTGCTCTTTGATGCCCTGGCCAATCTCGCCTCCGATGACATCGACCTTGGGTCACCGGACGACGAGGCGATGGGCGACGTCTCGCCCTTGAAGCCGGTGCGGCCCGTTTCCGTGGGTGGTGGGGCAATTCTGGTTGCGGAAGACCACTTCGTGAATCAACAACTCTTCAAGGCCATTCTTGATAAGCAGGGATATCGAACCGTGCTCGCTTCCAACGGTCGCGAAGCGGTGGATGCGGTGCGGACGCAGAGGATCGATCTGGTTTTCATGGACGTGCAGATGCCCGAGATGAACGGCTACGAGGCGACGCAGCGTATCCGTGAGTTCAACCGGAATGTACCAATCATCGCGGTTACCGCCAGCGCGCTCAAGGGCGAAGCAGAGAAATGCCTCAGCGTCGGGATGAACGACTTTCTGCCGAAGCCGTTCAAGGCACGCGACGTCTACCCCGTGCTGACAAAATGGATCCAGGTTGACGCCGGCGCGTCGACGGAGTCCGCGTCGCACACCGCCGGCCATGAAGTGTCGCATGACGCGAGTGGTTCGTCTGATGCGAACGGAGATTCAGACGTCGTGATCTTTGATTATCAGGCCGCCGTTGACTCATTCATGGGGAAGACCGAGGTGGTGATCCGGGTGGTCAAGGCGTTTACCGCCAAGGTTGAGGCCCAAATGGCCACGTTGGCCAACGCTGCGGTCACCAGGGACTACCAGACGCTGCGCGCCGAGGCGCACGCAATCAAGGGCGGAGCGTGGAATCTCAGCGCCATTCCCCTCGGGAATGCCGCATCAGCGGTGGAAGAAGCCGCGCGCGAATCAAACCCGGAGGCGGCCGGAGCGTGCTTTGACGATCTCAAGCGAGAGTTCGCCCGATTTGCCGAGTTCTGCGGCGCTCATCCGGAGCTTGGCGGTTGATGCGCTCGCGAATTGTGTCCCGGCTTGCTCGATCGCACTACACGCGTCCGGCACTGTTTCTTGTTTCATTCTTCGTATTCGCGTCTGTTCTCATGATCGTTTTCGAGCGCTCACGGAACGATCAGTTTGCCAATCTGATCGACGGATTCTGGTGGGCCGTCATCACCATCAGCACCACCGGCTACGGCGACAAGGTTCCAATCACCCTCGGTGGGCGGATCATGGCGGTGTTGGTCATCCTGATCGGGGTGGGCGCAATGAGTCTGCTCTCCGGCGGACTGGCTTCGTGGTTTGTCGATCGGAGCGCAAAAGCAAGAAGGGGCCTTATGGAGTTTCGGAAACTGAAGCATCATCTGGTGGTGTGCGGCTGGAAGAACGATATGGAAGCGGTATTGCTGGATATCGTGCGCACGGCGCTCGCGTTCACCGCCTCGAACATCGTGTTGGTCTCCAACGTCGACGGTGAACGGGTGGAAGAGCTGCAGCAGGAGAGCGAGTTGCGCGATCTGAAGTTTGTGCGTGGGGACTACTACGCCGATGCCTCGTTGCGACGAGCCGGGGTAACCGGTGCGCGCAAGGTGCTGGTGCTTGCCGATGAGCTGGAGAGTTCGGCGCCGTCGGAGGTTGACTCCAAGACGGTCATGACCGTTCTTACCGCGAAGGCGATCCGGCGCGACGTATACGTAACCGCGGAGCTGATGGACGCAAAGTTTGAAGGATATCTGCGGCAGGCTGCGTGCGATGAGGTGCTGCTGAGTCGCGAACTCTCGCGCCATGTGCTTGCGTCGAGTTCGGCAACCAACGGCATGAGCCACATCATTCATGCCCTGCTCTCGGATTCGGGCGGGCGGTCGCGGCTGGTAACCGAAGAGGTTCCCGCCGAGTTTGTCGAGCGGCCCTTCGCCGACTATCGCGCCGCTCTTGCGGGACGTGCGTCCACCATCGTGCTGGGAGTCCTGGAGAATACCGGGTCCCCAGTGCACATGAAGATTGAATCGTTGCGCGAAGCGCAAAAGACGTCGGACGTGTCAAGACTGGTTTCCAACCTGCAGAAGGTAAAGGAACTGGAAGTGAACCGGCCGGTTCTTCTCCCGCCGGATGACTATCTCGTGCCGCGCTACAGTCAGGCGATCCTCCTGACTCGCAGTAGTTCGGCGAATGAGGAGCGCCCCCTTGGCTGAACAGGCGATTGAGAAGCTTCGGGCGATTCCGCTCTTCACGGACCTGGCCGGCGACGATGCGGCCCTGGGTGAGGTGCTCGCAATCACCACCGAGCGACGGGTCCCGTCCGGGGCGGTAGTGATCGAGGAAGGCGAAAGTGGTGACGAATTGTTCATTGTGCGTTCCGGCGGAGTGGAGATCCGGAAACAGACCCGCGCCGGTGACTCATATACCGTTGTGCGGCTTCGGGAGACCGACAACGTCTTCTTTGGTGAGCTCGCGCTGATTGACGACGATCGTCGATCGGCCACGGTGATTGCCACCGAGAACTCGGAGTTTCTGGTCATCCGCAAGAGCGACTTCCTGGCGCTTGGCGAGCGGGCCCCCCACATCGCCCTGCCGATCACGCGGGCGATCGCGAGGATTCTTGCGGGCCGGGTGCGCCGTACGACGGTAGATATGATGACGATTTTTGACGCCCTGGTGCACGAACTCGAGAGCACCTGACCCACCGGAAACACCCACGACGGGTTCGGGTTGCCGGCCGGCGCTCCCGACCGGAACTACGTTCCTGGTTTGCGTCGCTGATCAACCCGGCAGGCGTACACGTCGCCGGAGGTGACCGACGAAGGCAGCGACCGCAGTGCCGCGCGCATCGCGGTCGCGTCCACCCATCCCGATGGGTCGAAGCGAAGCGACTCTCCGGCGGAGAACTGATAGCGGTAGGTGCACAGTCGCTCGAGATGGGTGATGCAGCGGTCGGCCACCGCCAGATCGGCGGTGAGTACCTCAAACGAGAGCGAATCCACCGGCTCTGACAACGATGCCAGAACCTGGTCCTCGTGGCCCTCAACGTCGACCTTGATAAACCGTGGCATTCCGTACCGCGCAATGAGATCGTCTACGGTGCAGGCGGGCACCGAGACGGTCTGGTCCCACCGCACGTGCGAGAATCCGGCAACTGCCGATGCACGATCCACCCACCGATCCGACACCGTGGTCAACGTTGGATGGCGAGCAGAAAGGTGCAGGGTAACCGGTCCCGGTGCCGCGCTGACCGCACGCGGATCGATGGTTACTCGAGGGTTGCGCCCGTAGAGTCGGTTGAGCAGCCGCACGCAGGATGGCTGTGGCTCCACCGCCACCACCCGCGCGCCCAGACGTAACCACGCGAGAACGCGGTTTCCCACGTGGGCACCGATGTCAAAGGCGAGATCTCCGGGGCCAAGAAACTGGGCGTACGCGCGGCAGAGGGCCCTGATCCGAAACGGAACTCCGTAATAGACCAAAAACGATCGGGTGAGCCCGACGGCAGAGGCAAGACGGGAGTTCACGGGCGCAGTTCCCACACGAGATCGTTTCCCAGCTGTTGCAGGGAAACCGGGGTGAATCTGATTGCCTCGGCCATTGCCTGAACCCCCAGCTCACCCACTGACTCGACACCGCGACCGATGATCATTGGGGCAATGACCACCAGAAGACGGTCGACCAGTCGTTCCCGCAGAAAGGCGGTAAGCACGGCGGCGCCACCCTCGACAAAGAGCGAGCCAATTGCGCGGTCGGTCAGCTCCGCGAGAACCGCGTGGAGTTTGAGACCGACCGCCCCACGAGGAACCGAAACCACGTCGATGCCACGGTCCCGAAGCCGGGCAA
>SLTF01000299.1 GCA_007130025.1 Spirochaetales bacterium
GACCACTGAATAATCACAAAGGCCCCACCGGCGCCCAGAAAACTGAGCAGAAACACCAACCACGCTATGCCTCCCTGCGGAAGAAGCGTGCTGCCGGCGGCTCCCGATTGCGCGAGGCCCTTCATCATCGCGTCCAGCGCGGCAAAGCCTCCCCCAATCAGCCCAAAGAAGAGGCCCTGAAGCAGCACGGTTGTGTTTCTCACCCCGGCGAGCAGGAGCGGACCAAGCAGCAGCCAGGACGCCGCAACCACCAGAATCAGCGCCTGGTTGGCAGCGAAGAGCGACGGTGAGGGTACTGCCACGTTCACCACACCAACCAGAACCGTGGCAACTCCTACCAGCATCACTCCCAGGATCTGTCGAGCATCCAGCCGTTCGCCGAGCACGGCGCAGGAAAAGAGCAGCAGGGGAATCAGCCCCACGCCATAGACCGAGGTATAGTAAAGCGTTGGCGCAAACCGATTGGCAACCATCACCCAGAAGGGGTTGGTGAAGTTCATCACCATCCCGGCAACGTAGATCGCCTTTCCCGCACCCTGCTTCTCCTGCAGGCGGGTGACTCCGAGGCGCATCACCCCCTTGGAGAGATGAATGACCGATGATCCGACGACGCCGATGATCATGGCGATGATTGGTCCCGTGAATGGTTGCATCTCCCGCATCATACCGACATCTGCATATGCAGGCAATTGTCAGAGCTCGCTCGATTCTGGTTGTCGGGCAGGGGGCTCTTCGCTATTATTTGCCTGCAGATACACCGAAAGGAGGGATCAATGGCGTTTGGGAACCTTTACTACGACGGATTCGAGCAGAAGTGGAGCGGTCGCCTCGAGCAACTCGCGGACCGGACCGGCATCAAGTCGCTCCTGATCATGCGCTCAACGCCCACGCACATGGTGGCTGTGGTCAGCGCGGGTCCGATGTGCGACACCTACCACCCCGGCGATCAGGGGCCCAAGAGCGTGAATCCCGGTTGCCACAAGCTCTACTGCGAACAGGTGGTCAACGATCGCGCGCCGCTGCACGTTCCCGACGCCTCCGTCGACCCCGAATGGCGCGGCAACGAGGATCTGGTGAAGTTTGGCCTTGGTGTCTATCTGGGTTACCCGATCGAGGTAAATAACGAGGTGCTGGGAACGGTGTGCGCCCTGCACGACACCCCGTTTGACTTCGCCGCGGGCACACCCAGTCTGCGAGATCAGCTGGAGCTGCTGAAGCGCGACATCGAGCAGGATCTGGCCGCGGTGGCCTGAGGGCCGCCGGCGATGCGACTCTTCGCCTGCGTTGTTCCTCCCGACTCCGTGCTTGACGCGGCGCTTCGGGTTCAGCGTTCGCTGCTCGGCGACGCGGCGGACACGGGCCGCGCCTTCCGTCCGGTGCCGCGCGAGAACCTGCACGTAACCCTGCACTTCTTCGGCGATGTCGACGATTCGCTTGTGCCTGCTCTGCTCGGCGCGCTCGACCACCTCGCGCTCACCGAGCCTATCCCGCTCCGAACGGCTCCCGCCGGCTGTTTCCCGAACTGCCGGGCGCCGCGCGCGGTCTGGTTGGGAGCGGAGGATTCCACCGGACGGCTCGCGCAGCTCGCGGCGCGGGTAGCCGCGTGCGCCCCCGGTGTGGCCCCCAAGTCACGGCCGCACGACTCCCGCCACGCCCCCGCCTACCGGCCGCACATCACCCTCGCGCGCGTGCGCCCCGCGTTCGTACGGGATCCACAGGTGGCGCGCGCGGTACAGGCGTGCGGAGAGCGGTCCTGCACCGAGGTCGGGCGGGAGTTCGCGGCGCAGACCATTGTCCTGATGCAGAGCGTCCTCAACCCCGGTGGTGCCGAGTACCGCCGGGTCCACGAGGTGTGACCGGCCACGTGGCCCGGATTCGCCGCGCGGGTAATTGACGCCGGAATCGCGCCGGGTATACTCATTCGCGCAGGGGGCACAGGAGAATGAGCTATACAACAGAGGTGTGCGAGCTGGTCGAGCGGCGGAATCCCGGCGAGCGCGAGTTTCAGCAGGCGGTGCGGGAGGTGCTGGATTCGCTCTCGCCCGTGATCGAGGCACGGCCGGAGTATCGTAAGGAACGAATTCTGGAGCGGCTGGTGGAGCCCGAGCGCGTGGTGATGTTTCGCGTTCCGTGGGTTGCCGACGACGGCTCCATTCAGGTGAACCGCGGATTCCGCGTGCAGTTCAACAGCGCGCTCGGTCCCTACAAGGGCGGGTTGCGCTTTCACCCTACGGTCAATCTCAGCATCCTCAAGTTTCTGGGCTTCGAGCAGGTATTCAAGAACTCGCTCACCACGCTGCAGATGGGCGGTGGGAAGGGCGGTTCGGACTTTGACCCCAAAGGCAAGTCCGATGCCGAAGTGATGCGATTCTGTCAGTCGTTCATGACCGAGCTGTCGCGCCATATCGGCCAGAATACCGACGTCCCCGCCGGCGATATCGGCGTGGGTCGTCGTGAGATCGGCTACCTATTTGGTCAGTACAAGCGGCTCGCCAACGAGTTCTCCGGAATTCTCACCGGCAAGGCGCTCGGCTGGGGTGGCTCGCTGATCCGGCCCGAGGCCACCGGCTACGGCGCAGTCTACTTTGCTCAGGAGATGCTCTCGGCAGCGGGTGACTCAATCGAGGGGAAGCGGTGTGTGGTCTCCGGTTCGGGAAACGTGGCGCAGTTTACCTGCAAGAAGCTGATCGAGCTCGGCGCGCTGCCGCTCACCGTCTCCGACTCGGGCGGTTTTGTGCACGATCCCGA
>SLTF01000282.1 GCA_007130025.1 Spirochaetales bacterium
ACCCTCAGAGAAGAGCTACCCGGTGACCCACCGGTACGAGACCGACGCCCGTCGGCGAGCCGGCGGCACGGAACCGGAGGTGGCGGCATCGTGCGAGCGCGGTGCGCACCTCGCCACCAGCGGGCATCCACCGCAGCTGGTTGGTGCGCACGCGGCGTCGGTCAGCTCGTCCGCTCTCACGTTTCCCCGCTGAATCCAGTATTCGAGGGCTGCCTCGACGCGTTCGCGGTCGCACGCGAGTTCGGCGGCGAGGGCGGGGAGGGTTGTCTCGCCGTGCCGCTGCAGGGCGGCGCGGGTACGGGTCAGCATCACGGCGCCGCAGCTCCCGATCCCGGTGCGTTGCCCGAGTCGGGGCTCAGACCCGCACGGCGGTCACGGACCCTCGCCACCACCGCAAACAGGACCACCAGGGCACCAATTGCGCCGACCGCGGAGCCCGTCCACAGCGCTGAACCGCCCAGGGTGAGCTGGTAGAAGAGGGTCGCAACCGCCCAGGCGAGGACCAGCTGGTATCCGGCCATCAGCCACGCGTAGCCGTGACCCATCTCGCGGATCGCCGCAGCCAGGGCGGCGACGCATGGGGTGTAAATCAGGATGAAGAGCAGGTAGGCGTAGGCCGCCTGCGGCGAGAACCGATCCCGCATCCGCTCGAACACACCGCCGGACGTTTCCAGCTCTTCGAGCAAATCATCTTCGTCGACGGCAAGCAGGCCCAGACCCAGCGGGTCCAGAAGCCCTTCTCCGGCGGCGAGAAGTCCCGAAGGAATCTCTGCAAAGGCGGCACCAATCTGCGGCCAGAACTCGAAGGGCTCCTCCTCGTCCATGGCAAACTCGTCCTGGGTGTAGAGTGCGTTCAGGGTGCCAACCACCACCTCCTTGGCAAAGAGGCCGGTGAACAGACCAACGGTCGCGGGCCAGTTCTCTTCGCTGATGCCCATGGGGGCAAATACCGGCGTCACCGCGCTGCCGGCCAGCGTGAGCACCGAGTTGTCGCTGTCTTCGTTCCCAAAGCTGCCGTCGATTCCCAGGGAGTTGAAAAAGGCGAGCACGGCGACAATGACCACGATGACCGAACCGGCCCGCACCACGAAGAGTTTCAGCCGGGAGGCCGCCGACCCAAGGATGGCTCCAAGACGCGGTGCGTGGTAGGGCGGAAGTTCCATGATGAAGTGCGAAGCTTCGCCGCGGAAGAGGGTATGCTTCAGCAGCAGGCCCGTGATCACCGCGAGGATGATCCCAATCACGTAGAGCGAGAAGACCACCTGTCCCGCCAGGGCGGGAAAGAAGGCCGCCGCGAACAGGGCGTAGACCGGCAGGCGCGCTCCGCACGACATGAAGGGAGCCATGGCGATGGTCATGTATCGGTCTTTGGTGCTCTCGAGGGTGCGCGTTCCCATGATGGCCGGCACGGTGCAGCCAAATCCCACCATCATCGGCACGAAGGACTTGCCGGGCAGACCGATCAGGCGCATGAAACGGTCCATCACAAAAGCAGCCCGCGCCATGTACCCCGAGTCTTCGAGCAGCGAGAGCATGAAGAACATCATGAAGATCACCGGAACGAAGGTTGCCACGGTCTGAATACCGCCGCCGATGCCACCGGCGAGCATGGTAATGAGCCATTGGGGTGCGCCAACCCCGTCGAGCAGCGCAGCCGGGCCGTCCACGAAGAGCGCGCCCGAGAGAATCTCGAAGAAATCGATGAAGGCGCTGCCGACTGCGATGGTGACCCAGAAGACCACGTACATGGCCAGCAGAAAGACGGGAATCCCGGCAAACCGGTTCAGTACCACGCGGTCGATTCGGTCGGTGATCGATTCGCGGGTGGCCGCGGTACGTGCGGCAGCAGAGCTTACCGAGTGAATGAACTCGTAGCGGGCGTCGGCGACCACCACATCGAGGTCGTCTCCAAGCTGCGACTGGACCGGAGCAATCGACGACACAATGCCGCCAACCTCCGCGCCCGTCCGCGCGGCAAGCGCGGTGACGTGGGGATCCTGCTCGATCAGCTTCAGAGCCACCCAGCGTGCGTCGGCGCGGATCGCTGCCGCCGCCGGAGCACAATCGGCTTGCAGACCGCTGATCAGTGCCTCGATTGGTGCCGGGTAGGTGATGTTCACCGGAGAGGGGCGGGGCGTGTTGATGGCCTCGGCCAGCGCTGCTTTGACCGCGGCGATTCCGTCGCGGCGGGTCGCGTTGATCGCCACCACGGGGCAGCCGAGCTCACGGGAGAGCCGATCGGCGTCCACGCTGATGCCGTGCGATTCGGCAAGGTCCACCATATTGAGCACCACCAGCAGCGGTACCCGCATCTCGATCAACTGCACGGTGAGGTAGAGGTTTCGCTGAAGGTTTGAAGCGTCGACGATGTTGACGACCAGATCGGGTTCCCCCGAGAGGATGAAGTCACGGGCAACCCGCTCGTCCTCGGAGCTTGCGGAAACCGAATAGATGCCCGGCAGGTCCACGAGGGTCACCGACATCGGCCCGCTCACCTCGGCGCGCTGGATCTCTTCGGTGTGGTGATGTTCCGGAAGGTAGGGGGCGGCCAGAAAGCTGCCGACGGTTTCCAGATTGAGGATGCCCTCTTTCTTTTCCACCGTGACACCGGGCCAGTTGCCGATGCGCTGCCGGCTTCCCGTCAGTCCGTTGAACAGGGTAGTCTTGCCGCAGTTGGGGTTTCCCACCACCGCCACGGTCGAAGTGCGAGAGGTGGACGCAATCATGCCTTTCTCCGAAGCTTGAG
>SLTF01000066.1 GCA_007130025.1 Spirochaetales bacterium
CGAGGCGTCGTAACCGCGACCAAGAGTCGGTGTGTCTCCATCGTTCTGCCGGTTCTCTGTGGGCCGCAGGAGTGCTCCATTTCGCCATCGTGGGCGGCATCATCATGCCGATCGCTACCGCGGTACCAGTCGGTCCAGCGTAGCGCCGATGGCATCGGTGATGGAATCCTTGAGCCTCAGCAGGTCTTCGGCCAGGATCTCAGAGCCGGGGACGCGGCTGAAATCCTCCGGCCCGAGGAAGAGCTCGAAGGGTCTGATTTCCAATGCAGCGCAGATCTTCTCGATGGACGCGGGGGAGGGGAACTTCTTGCCCCGTTCGATATCTGCCACGAAGCTCTGCGAGAGCCCGCACCGTTCGGCAAACTCCTCTCCTGCCCCGATCCCTTCGTGCGCAGGCTTGCTGCCGTGCTCATGGCGATTCAGGACGTTACCGTTGAGGATAGCCCCTCGAGCGTCCAGTGAGCGGTCCGTTGATCGAATCGCCCTCGTCGGTCTCTCAGCGAAGACGACCACGCTCGCCCGGTCCACCACCGGTCTCGGCGGCAAGCCCGCGCTCGAAAGCCCGGAGATGGTTTTCTGATCCTCGCAGCAGCGCGGCAAATACATTCTGTATGTCTCGGGGAAGCTCGTTTGCCTCGAGAAACGCCGCGTACATGGCGATGTTTTCTTCCTCGGCATGAATGCCGATCTCGAACGCATCTTGCCGCGATGCAGGCAGGATCACGTGATCAGCTGCCGTGTCTTCGGGTGCCTCTACGCCGTACCGTTCGAAGAGTGGTAGAAGCGCAGCGATGTGTTGTTCTTCCGACCGGATGATGTTCGCAAAGGGGCGTTGTATGCCCCACTCTCCAAGGATGAGCTCGTATTCCGCTCGTGCGAGGTATTCGTCCTGCAGCGCATAGACGAGCATCTCTTCAACGCTCACGGTATCGCGGGAGAGCGCTCCCGCTGCGCCGAAGTCCTGTGCTACGAGCGGCATGGTCAACAGTGCAAGTCCAAGAGCCAGACCCATTCGGTTCATTGCTCGATTCATTTCGTACTCCTCCGTTTCGGCGTGTGCCGGTGTCTGATATGCCTCGAATATCAACCCTGAGAATGATCGCCATCGGGAGATCACGTGGAGAATGGGTGAAGTTTTCCGGAGTGGACACCGATCGCCACAGCGGGGGCTGCGTTGGCTCCCCTTACAGGTCGAATGTGATCACGGTGCGCGTGCCGGTGGTGTTCTCGGTGGACACGGTTCCCTGCAGCTGCTCCGTGAGCATACGCACCAGGGTGAGGCCGAGGCCGGAGGAGGCACCGCTTGAGGTTCTGGCTGCAGAATGGCTTTGGGATGCCGGCTGGAAACCGACCCCGTTGTCCGTCACGTCCAGCGTCACGGTTCGGTCGACTCGTGTGAGGGCCACGTGGAGGCGGGCGCCGGCGGTGTCAACAAACGCGTGTTTGACCGCGTTGGTCGTAAGCTCGTTCAGGATGATGCCCAAGGCGACGGCGCGCTTGGGATCGATGGGGAAGTCATCGATTCTCGTCTCTACTAAAACCGTTTCACTTCCAGGAAGCGCCTGCCGTAGCGACTCGAGAACGCGCAGCAGGTATCCTCTGATCGACAGCTCGTTGGAGTCTTCGCCGAGCAGCAGGCTTTCGTAGAGCGTTCCGATGCCGCGTACGCGGGAAACCGCTTCTTGCAGTGCGCATCGCGCCTCATCGCTCGAGACCGCGTCGGCCTGAGTCATGAGCAAACCTTCGATCATCGCGATGTTGTTTTTCACCCGATGGTGGGTCTCCCGCAGCAGCATTTCGTTGTCCGTGAGCTGTTGTGCAATCTGTTGCTTCGCGAGCGACTGCTGCCGGTGCAGTCGAGCATTGAGAATGGCCCATCCCACCTGCGCGCCGACTGCGGTGCAGAAGGTGAGGTCATCCTGCTGCAACTGGAGAGGAGGTCGGGTCAGAATGTTCATGACGCCGATGACGCGATCCGAGGCAAGAACGGGAACGCCGATGAACGAATGCAGCTTTTCCTGTTGCACCACTGGGCGCGCGATGCGCCGGTCGCGGGAAGAGTCGTCGGCGATGTAGATGGGCTCCCGTGATACCGCGATGCGCCCGGTGAGTCCTTCTCCCATCCGGATCGGGGTCTCTCGGAACTCGGTGACGAAAGCGTCCGAGAGCCCCTGTGACGCTCCCCAGGTGAGGGTCTGGGACTCATCGTCTACGAGAAAGATCATGCCGGCAGATGCGCCCAAAGCCGTTACCGTCTGGTCGAGAATGCGCGTCAGTACCTCGTCGAGATCCAACGTCGACCCTGCGAGAGCCCCGATCCGGTTTATGTTGCCGGTATCGCGCTGGTTCCGGGCAGCTCGATCTTCAACCGCTTTTCGTTCGGTGATGTCGCTTGCCACCACAGCGAACTCCTCGCCCCTGGTGGGAAACACACTCAGGTCAAACCACTGTTGGGAGGGCACAAAGAAGATCGTCTGCCGGCTCTCGGCCTTTCCCGCCAGGATATCCGCGTACAGGCTGATTATCGCATCCGCGTCATCGCGGGGGTAGAGATCGTGAATCGTCCGGCCGGTCACGGATTCGGCCAAGATGCCGGAGTGGTGTTCGAAAGCCGCATTGACCTGGAGGTATTCGCAATCGACCAGCGTCCCGTTCTCATCGCGGATCGTCCGGTGGATGCAGATTCCGTTGATTGAATGGGTGAAGGTATCGCTGACCAGTCGCCGTGTCTCGTGCAGGCGGAA
>SLTF01000172.1 GCA_007130025.1 Spirochaetales bacterium
CAAACCAGCCCCATGGGCTGTGCGCACGCGATCCGTGCAGCGAAATGCCGAGCATGTCCGGGGCGTTAAGTGCGCGAGCTGCGTCGAGCACGTCGTCCCAGGTCTCGGGAGCGGGGAGGCCGGCTGCGTCAAAGAGATCCTTTCGGTAGACGTGGAAGCGGGGTCCCGCCCACATGCTCATGCCGTAGGTGGTGCCTTCCCAAGTGGCGAGGTCGAAGGCCACCGGTGCAATCTGGGCGAAGTCCTGCGGGTCTTCGGTTCGCCATCGCTCGATGACCGATCCGATATCCTGAACCATGCCCTGCCGCACCAGCGGGATCACGTTGAAGTGGTTGAGCTGCAACACGTCGGGGGCTCGACCCGCCTGGAAGGCCGGGATGAACTCGGTCAGCCCCTGCTCGAGCGGGATGACGTCGAAGTTGACGCGGATGTCCGGGTTCTCGCGGTGAAAGGTCTCAAACCGGTCATCCGGAATGAAGTCTTCGCGACCGAACCACATGGTGATCTCGGTGACGCCGGGTGTCGCCGCAGGTTCGGCCTGGCCGCCTGCAAACAGGGCGACTGGGGCAATGACCAGCGCGATCGCGGCCATAACAATCAACAGTTTCGTGCGCATATACACACCTCCTTGGACTTTTCTGACTCACCGTACCGGTGAGATCCCTTCTCTGTTGCGGGCCTGCCGGTAATACATCCCGGGCAGACCCTTGAGCACTCACTTCTTCCGACGAACAACCTTCTGCGCGCCGGCGACCACCGCGTCGGCGGTCAGGCCGTACTTGACCAGAATCTCGTCGGGTTCGCCCGATTCACCAAAGGTGTCCTGGATACCAACCATCTCCATGGGCGTGGGAAGCTCGCGGGCCAGCACCTCGGCAACGGCGCCACCGAGTCCTCCGAGCACCGAGTGCTCTTCGAAGGTGACCACGGCACCACAGGCGCGGGCTGCGTCGATAACGGCCTTTTCGTCGAGCGGCTTGATGGTGTGCATGTTGACCACCCGTGCTGTGAGGCCGGCGGCGGCGAGGATATCGGCCGCCTGCAGGGCGCGAGCGAGCATGGGCCCGGTGGCGATGAGGGCGACACCGGTGCCGTCGCGCAACACGTCGGCCGTGCCGATCTGGTACGGCGCGTCGGCCCTGGTGACCACAGGATGGTTTCCGCGTGCCAGGCGCAGATAGACCGGTCCGTCCATCGCGGCGGCGGCCATGGTTGCCTTGTACGCTTCGTTGGCGTCCGCGGGACAGATAACGGTCATGCCGGGAAGCATCCGCATGAGCGCGATGTCTTCGAAGGCCTGGTGGGTGGCACCGTCGCCACCGACGGTCACGCCACCGTGACTCGCGGCAATTTTGACGTTCGCCCGGTTGTAGGCGATAGAGAGGCGCACGGCCTGGTTGGCGAGACTCGCCGCAAACACCGCGAAGGTGCCGGGAAACGGAATCTTTCCGGCCATGGCCAGGCCGGCGGCGGTGCCCATCATGTCACACTCCGAGATTCCCATCTGGATGAAGCGGTCGGGGTACTTCTCGGCAAAGGGCTGAAAGCGCATGGTCTCTGCGAGATCCGCGGTCATACTGACCACGTTGGGGTTCTTTTCGCCGAGCTCCATGATGGCGGCGCCGAATCCGTCTCGTACGTCAACGTTTCCGGTGAATGTCATTTTGTGCCCCCCTCGATGGCGAAGTCGGTGTAGTTGCGGGCGGGGCCGAGGGCTTCGAGCGCCTCGTTGGCCTGATCCCAGGAAAGCTTTCCTCCGTGCCAGGCGGCCTTGTCTTCCATGTACGGAACACCCTTCCCCATGACGGTGCGGGCGATGATCGCGGTGGGCCGATCGGTGGTCTGTTTTGCGGTGTCGACGGCGGCAAGCAGGGCGTCGACGTCGTGGCCGTCAACATCGACCACGTTCCAGTGGAAGGCGCGGAGCTTGTCCGCGAGGGGTTCGACCTTCTTCACCTTGTCCACTTCGCCGTCGATCTGCAGGGCGTTATATGAAATAAACAAAGTGACGTTGGTGAGTTTGTGGTGACCGGCGGTCATGAGCGCTTCCCAGAGCTGACCTTCCTGCATCTCGCCGTCGCCAACGAAGCAGTACATTCGGGCGGGAGAGTTGTCGAGCCGCGCTGCAAACGCGAGTCCGTTGCAGACCGACAGCCCCTGGCCCAGCGGACCGGACGAGGTCTCGACCGTATCGGGCATGTGGGCTCGAGCCGGGTGGCCCTGAAGATGTCCGTTGATTTTTCGAAGCGTTGCAAGCTCGTCCGGGGGGAAATAGCCGCTTCGCGCAAGTGCCGCGTAAAACCCGGCGCAGATATGGCCGTTACTCAGCACAAAGCGGTCGCGCTGCGGGTTCTTTGGGTTCCCAGGATCGTGATTCATGACCCCGCTGTAGAGCATGGCGAAGATCTCGGCGCCGCCGAGTGCGCCGCCGGGGTGGCCGGCGCCGGCGCAGGCGATGGACCGCACGACGTCCCGACGGATCTGATGAGCCAAGTCGCGGATGTCATCGGCGGACACTGTGGTTGCAGAAGGCATTGAATCTCCTTGACGAGCGTTTCCTGCAGGGTACCATGGGATCTGGGATTTCGCAACCGAAATATGGTAGAAATCTCGCAAATTTTGAGATAATTTGACCCACGGCGGGTTTTTTGTGATATAGTATGGCAATAGCACGGCTGGACGAAGGGCGCGGCGATAGAGTACCTTGGCTGAGCTGGAAGCCCCCTGGGGCTGCACCGCCAG
>SLTF01000038.1 GCA_007130025.1 Spirochaetales bacterium
GCCGCCGCTGTTGTAATGTCCGCCGGTGCGCAGGAGTTGCGCTACTCAGTGGCCACCGCCGACGACTACGTGGCACCGCTGGTCAATCCCGCTGCCGTCGCGGTGGGGAACGCCCGAGGGTTTGCCTTTGCCCTTGAGTACCAGCACCCCGATGGAGGCTTCGCGGCCGAGACCGACGGGTTCTCGCTCTTCTTCTCCGGCGAGACGGGAAGCTACGTCTTCGAGCGCCGGGACGACGTGAACATTCACTCCGCGGCGCTGGCTCTCCCCATCACGCCCAACGTCTCGCTGGGCGGAGGGCTGAGTCTTCCGCAGTTTGAGGCGTCTCGCGGGAGCTATACCGCCGGCATCCTGGTCCGGCCGATCAACCAACTCTCGGTGGGCGGAACGGCCCGATATTTCGCGGAAGGCGAAACCTGGGACTACCGGGCCGGCGTTGGAGTACGCCCCTTCGGATCGCTGGATCCCCGCCTGGAGAACCGCCTCACCGCAAGTGTGGACCTTACGATCTCGGACGGCGAGCTCCTCCTGCCGTTGCTCGGCCTGGAAACCGAGCTGGTGAACGGAATGCGCGGCGACCTTCGATTTGATCTTGAAGCCGAGACCATCTCCATTTCGCTCTCCGTGGCGGTGCCGTATGCCCGTCTGGGAGCAGGATCGCGGGTCGCGTCGAGCAAGCTCCAGCGCGGTACCGCCTTTGCTCACGTTTCACCCAGTCGGTTCCGGTCTGTGGATACCCCCATGGGGGCCAAGTGGATCGACTACGCCCCAGGACCATCGATCATCGAGCAGCGCACCTTTCCCAGTTTCTTCCCGTTCTCGCTGCTCGACCGGTCGCTCCCGTTGCCGGAGCTCCTCGATCAGATCGGCCAGCTGCGCGATGACCCGTCGGTCACCGGAATTGTCTTCGTGGACCACAACTTCCAGACCTCTTATGCCAACTTCAAGGACATCGCGGCGGCCCTCAACGAGTTTCGCACCCACGGCAAACAGGTGGTGTTCTACTACGAACAGACCAACACCCTCAACTACGCACTCGCCGCTTCCGTTGCGGACGCCATCTACCTTCACCCGCAGGGCTATCTGAACCTGGTGGGACTGGCTTCGGTTCGCCTCTATCTTGCAGACTTCCTCGACCGCTTTGGGATCGAGTTTGTTGCGCTGCCGAGCCACGATTTCAAGACCGGCGGTGACACGGTGGCACGCGCATCGATGAGCGACGCGGAGCGCGAAGCGCTGGAATCGCTGCTTGACTCCCTCTACTCCGACCTTCTGGCATCGATCGACGGCGGGCGGGGAGAACGGCTCGCCGCGCCGGCGACGGTTCTGATCGACCGAGGGCCCTACCTCGTGGCGTCGGGTGCGCTCGACGCCGGACTGGTAGACGGACTGATCTATCGGGACCAACTGCCCGACCGCCTCGAAGAGCTGCGCCCCCGTTCGCGGGTTGCCGAGGCGCGCTTTTCGCCGCAGATGCGCATCGACTGGAGCGTACCGCCGGCCACCAATATCGCCCTCATTCACGCCGTGGGGGATATCCGTCGTGGTGAGAGTGATCTCGGTACGGTGGTTGGCTCCGAAACCCTGGTGCGCGCCATCCGTGCCGCGCGCGAGGACAGTTCCATCGACGGAATTCTGCTTCGCATCGCGAGTCCGGGCGGATCGACCCTGGCCTCGGACTCAATCGCACGCGAGGTGGCTCTGGCCGCGGCTGAGAAGCCGGTGGTGGTCTCCATTGGGGGAACGGCAGCGTCGGGCGGATACTACATCGCCGCTCCTGCCCATCACATCGTTGCGCAGCCGGTGAGCGTCACCGGCTCCATCGGTGTCCTGGTAGTGCTGCCCAACGTCGAAGGGCTCACTGAGAAGTTCAACATCAACTGGGAGACCATCCGCCGCGGTGAGCGGGCGGATTTTGGAATTCCGCTGCGGCGCCTCACCCCCGGTGAGCGGGAGCTGATCGAGGCCGGAGTTGCGGCCAGTTATCAGCGGTTCCTGGATGTGGTTGCCGAGGGGCGAGGCATGGAAACCGACGCGGTGCACGCGGTGGCCCAGGGGCGAGTCTGGAGCGGCGCCCAGGCGGTCGAACGGGGGCTCGTGGATGAACTCGGAGGCTTCGCCGAGGCCATCGAGGCGATCCGTCTGCGAACCAACCCAAACCGCGCGGTACATCTGGTACCGATCTCCGGTCAGCAGGGCTTCCTCCCAACGGAGCTGCCGCGGCGCCTCATCCGGGCGGATGCCTACCGCGGACTGCCCACGGAGGTCCGTCTGGTTGCCGAAGCACTGGAAGCAATCGGAGCGTACGGAGATGAGATTATTCTGATGAGGATGCCCTACGATCTTGACCTGGCGCGGTAACCCGCGCCGGTCGTTTGCGCTCAGAGCGACTTTGACCGCACGCGCTCCATCGCCCACTGGGTGTACTTGCGAACCTTGCGGTCGGGGTCTTCTTCCAGCTGGGCCAGGATCTTCTTGCCGGATGCGGTTGCGAGCTTCTCAAGCGCCCGCGTGACCTGAACCCTCACCTCGGGATCGGGATCACGGGCCGCGAGCACAATCCCGCGGAAGGCCGGCGCCGTCCCGATGGCGGCAAGTGCGGTGGCTGCGCTGCGACGAACATCCGCATCCCGATTCGAAAGCATGCGGATCGTAGCCTCAATGTACCCAAGATCGTCCAGCACGGCGGTAATCGACGGGCGCAGAGACGCAATGTCTTCCTGGAGCAGATCAACCATCGCCTGCTCTCCCTCGCGCCCCATCATGCGAAAGACCCGCGTCAGCTTGGCCCGGACGGTCGGTTCGGCATCCTTGAGTTCTTCAATGATGGCCGTTACTTGCTTCTTGGACCGCTTGGAGGCGAGAGCCGCCACGACGTCGTCGTCCCAGTCGTTGCGCTCCATCAGGATCTTGGCCAGCAGCGCAATTGACTTCGGTTCCTGAGAGCGCCCGAGCCCCTCAATCGCGGATCGCTTGACGGCGTTGACCTCGTTCTCATCGCCAATCATGGCGTGGATCTTCTGCAGGGTAGCTGCGGTACCCTCCACCCCGAGCGCCGTTGCCGCTTCTCGCCGCACTCGCTCCACGGGATCGCGCAGCAGGTCAATCGCCTGGTTCACCGATCGGCTCTCACCGTAAAGGTGGAGCGCCCAGACCGCCGCGATTCTGACGTCGGGGTCCGAGTCGGATACGGTTTCGCGGATGGTCTTGAGATAGGACTTGTCGCCAGTGGCAGGAAGGCTCAGAATCATTGCCGCGCGCATGATGGCGTCGGGTCCGTCCAGAATCTGACGGACGCGCTGTTCAAACGCCTTGCCGGCAAACCCGGCAATGGTAGCCGTGAACTCGCGGGCGTCTTCCGGACGCAGGGTGGGCAGGTTCTCAATCAGGTACTGCAGGCAGAACGGCAGCTGCATGCGACCGATCACCCGCACGGCGCTGATACGAACCTGATGCGAGTGTCGTTCGCGCCCCTCTTCCAGGATCGCGAGCAGTTCCGGCAACAGCGCCGCGGTCGGCAGGGCAACCAGGGCCGATTCTACCGCCGTGCGAGCCGCCGTGGCGTCGTCCTTGAGCAGCCGAAGCAGTACAGGGGCAAAGATTCCCTCCCCACGCGCGGGAATGCGCGTCAGAATGCCCGCTGCGCGCGACTCATTGCGGTGGGCGCGCTCAAGTTCTCGAGCCATCAGCCGCAGACTCTCCTCGCCGCCTCGCCGGGAGATGGCGTCAAGCACCGTTTCCACGATGTCGGCGTGAATCGCCTCACCTTCCGGAAGGGCAAACGCGCGCTCGGCAACCGAGACCAGCACCGACGCGTCACCGATGGTCTGAAGCAACCGTGCCGCCAGCATCAGCGAGGCGCTGTTTTCCAGATTGACGTCGGAAAGGAATCCGGAAACATTGACCTCGGCCGCGGCACGCAGCCGGGCCTCGGTCCGGTCGAAGGCGTCGCGGTCTCCGAGGGATGCCTGACGGAAGATCCGGTTGAGCGCCCCAATCTTCTGCAGGTAGATTGCGGCGGGCAGGCGAAGCTCGCGACTCTTGTGTTCGATGTAGTGAAAGGCCACCGCCTCATCCTCGGAAGAGCCGTCCTGCAGGAGCTGAAGCACGTGGAACGCCTCCACCTCAGAGAGCTTCTTGGGTTCGAGGCGAAGTCGCTCCGGGAACTGTCGTGCGATGCGCAGCCGTGCCGACGCTCGCACTTCGAAGACGGGATCTTGAAGGTAGCGGTCAAAGAGCGCCTCGTACAGACGGTCCTGATCGGCCGGATGGAACTCGCGCACCACCGCGGCGCGGACGATCGCGTTGGCATCAAGAAAGGCGTCCCAGAGCGCGCGCTCGGCGCGGGGGTCGGTGTCATGGAGGATGATCTTCACGGCAAGGTAGCGCGCCTTCCATTCAGGATCACCGGTCATCTCGCGGACCTCGTCGAGGCGATCGCTCAAGAGATCGTGAGCGGTCGCGCCGTCAAAGTCGTCCCCGGCGCCGGTGAGCGCAACGCGGCGGAGCATGAGCAGGTCCCCGCTGTCGTCGAGCCACTTTTTGAACTGCGCCGCAACCGATCGCTTTTTCAGCGCAACCAGAAAGACCGTGAACAGCCCGGTGTCCGAAGCAAACGCGAGCACCCGCTTCGCGTCGCGGGTTCGATGCAGCCGCCGAAGCCGTTCCACCCAGAGGCGATCGATACCGCTGAGCGCGATAGCTTCACGGTTGCCCCTGCGAGCTACGGCCTCGATCAGACGGGAACGCATCAGAATGGTTGTCGGGCGATAGTGGGCACGAAGCCGCCGCTCGGCAACGTCAGGGTTCGCGATCGCGGCAAACAGATTCCGCCGGAAGATGGACCTCAGCAGTCCCATCCAGACGATCCACCCCGCAAGAACCACCGCCACGACGGCGGCGGGAATCTGGATGCTCAACGGGAGCTCCAGTACCATATCGATCAGTTGCATCAGACTTGCTCCTTACTGAACCCGTTTGATCACCCGAAAGATGTGAATCGGGCGTTCTTTTCCCTTGACCTTGACCGGCTCCAATTCCTGCAGCTTGAAACGATCACCAATCAGATCGCGGGTGCTTTCGGTGATGATGACGTCACCGCCCTTGGCAACTCCCTCGAGCCGCGCGGCAACGTTGACCGTATCGCCAATCACCGAGTAATCCATGCGGCGGGCGCTGCCGAGGTTTCCGGCCACCAGCGGGCCGGTGTGCATGCCGATACCGACCTTGAGCGCATTCGCCTCACCACGGAAAAACACGCGATCGCGCGCCTGAACCCTGGCCTGGATCTCCACCGCGCACGAGACCGCATTGATCGCATCCTGCTCTACGGTGACGAGGGGCACGCCCCACACCGCCATGATGGCGTCACCGATAAACTTGTCGATGTAGCCGCGATGATTAATGATGATCTCCACCGCTTCGGTGAAATAGGCGTTGAGTACCTCGATGATGTACTCGGGCTCCTTGGACTCTGAAAAAGAGGTATACCCGCGGATGTCCGCAAAGAAGATCGTTGCCTGTTTTTTGTCCCCACCGGGGCGAACGAGCTCCGGCTGGAGCATGATGCTCTCCACCAGCTCGTTGGAGAGGTAGCGGGCAAACATATCCTTGATGACGCGCCGCTCCTCCTTGACCACCTTGACCTGGCTTTTGAGCTCGCGCTCGGCGCTCTGGTCGGTGAAGAGCAGGGTGAGCCCTTCCCGACGGCCCCGTTTCCCCTGCAGGGGAGAGACGTTCAGGGAGAAGTCGATTCCCGACTTGCCGGTCTTGAGAATACCTTCGACGCCCAGCACCTCGCGTCCGTCCGAGGCGGCACTGGTGACGGTGTTCACGATGCGTTTGTCGAGCTTGCCGGAAAACGCGTCGGAGAAGGGGCGGCCGAGGTCGGTCTCCTGCAAGCCAATCCGCTGTGCGGCAACCTCGTTGAAGTAGCGAATCCGGCCGTCTTCATCGGTGGTGACCAGCAGGTTGGTCATCGAGGAGAAGACGCTCTCCTGGTAGCGCTCCAGTGCCTCCACCCGCCGCAGTTGGTCCCGAAGCTCCTCGAACAGTTCACAGTTGTGCAGCATGCCGGAGGCCAGTTCGGCAAAGCTCTCGAGAAAAGAGAGATGCGTCCGACGGTAGTAGTCGGGCCGTCGGATGTTGAGGATGAGTACCCCAATGCGCGCCCGGGGCGTTTCGAGCGGCAGCACCACCGCGCTGCGCATCGCCGGATCGAGCAGCGCATCGGTAAAGAACCTGCGGTCGCGGTCGTGGAGCACCAGCGCTTCCCCGCTGGACACGACGAAATCGATGGCTTCCAGGTCCCGCGAGAGCCGTTGCGGTAGGTCGTAGCGCCCCCTGCGATGAACGAGGCGCAGCGGTGAGGTAGACGAATCAGGGTCGAGGTAGAGATACGCAGCCGCGAGATCGCTGCCGCTGATATCGACGGACTGATCAACAAGGACTTCGATCAGCGATGTGGCCGTTGATTCGCGCGCGAGCAACCCGCTCGCGCGCACCAGCTCATCAACCGAGGCTTCACCCTGGGCGGGAGACGCGCCGGCGGTCAATGCTCGATCAGAGGGCACCTGAGCCGCCAAAGTAGTAACGGATCCCGATGCCCGCTCCAAAGTCGGCCGTGGTTGAGGGAAAGAGTCCTATTCCCGGGGCAAGCTCCAGAAAGGCGTCAAGCGGAACCGAGTCGAAGAGGTAGTTCAAACCGATGGGAATCCGCACGCTGACCTGCGGATCGTCGCGGAGGTTCACCTTGCCGCCGATGCCAAAATAGACGGGAAGGCGCCCGGTGTTGACGGCGATGAGATCGTGCAGATGAAAAAGATAGTTCCCGTGCACGTAGAGCGAACCTTCGTCCGCAAACGACCACGCGAAGGCCGCGTCAATCGCGTGCGAATCCCCAAGCCAGAGCTTGGCGGAGATTCCCGTGGGCTCTCCCAGAATGATCCCCAGTCCAAACGGACCGCGATCCGCGAACGCCGCGGGGGCGGCGAGTACCAGAGCCAGCAGAACAGCCAGAGCAGTCTTTCTCATGAATCACCTCCGGAAAGCATCAACCCATATTTTACCGCATTCGATGCCGTCGTTCCAATTCACCCGAGATCATACCAATCGCCGGTCGGCGTGACACGGGCCGACGTCTGCCGTATGATGGGCGTGATGCGCGACAACTTGCTGATCGGGGCGTGCAGCTGGAAATTTCCTTCGTGGCACGGCCTGGTCTACTCCCAGCCCGAGGGAATCGACTACCTCGCCGAGTATTCGCGGCGCTACCCCACGGTGGAGATAGACCAGTGGTTCTGGTCGCTCTTTGGGCCCGAGTCGGTGACCCTTCCCGACCTGAAAGTGGCGGCGGAATACGCCGGATCGGTGCCCGACTCCTTTCGCTTCACCATCAAGGTCCCCAACAGCATCACCCTCACCCACGTGTATGCCAAAGCGACGCGCCACGCCAACGAACCAAACCGCCACTTCCTCTCCGAGGACCTCTTCGCTCGCTTCCTGGAACGAATCGAGCCGCTTCTGCCTCAGACCGAGGCAGTCATCCTGCAGTTTGAGTACCTCAACAAGAGCAAGATGCAGGGCGTGGAAGAGTTCTGCCTGCACCTCGACCGATTCTTCTCCGCCGCGCCCGGCGGCGTACGCTATGCGGTTGAGACCCGCAATCCCAACTTCCTCACCGCCGCCTACTTCGCCGTGCTGCGCGAGCACGGGGTGGCGCACTGCTTCTGCGACGGCTACTTCATGCCCCCGGCCCCTGAGGTCTATTGGCGGGTACGCGAGCTGCTCACCGGACCAGTACTGTTCCGGCTTCAGGCGCGCAACCGTGCCGACATGGACCGCATCACCGGTAAGCAGTGGAACCGCATCGTGGAGCCGATGGACGATCGCGTCGCCGAAGTTGCCGGCGCCGTCGTCGATGCGCTCTCGGCGGGAAAACGAACCATCGTGAGCATCAACAACCACTTCGAGGGCTCCGCCCCGCTCACCATCGAGCGTCTCCACGATGCAATTGGTGACCGACTGCGTGCGCTTTCGCCCAACTGATGATACAATCAGCGACACGAGGCTACTACTTGCCAACAAGGAGAGACGCAGACATGGTGCGAACCGCAACCGAACACGACAAGCTCGCCGTAATTGCCCTTGGAGGAAACTCCATCATCGAGAAGGGACAGCGGGGAACGGTCGCTGAACAATTCGCCAACACGCAACGTTCGATGGAACGGGTGATCGACATGATGGAGCTGGGGTACACCTTCATCGTCACCCACGGCAACGGCCCGCAGGTGGGCAACATCATGCTTCAGGGCGCGATTGCCAAAGACCAGGTGCCGGAGATCCCGCTGGTGGTGGCCGACGCGATGACCTGCGGTTCAATGGGATACATGATCGAGCAGTCACTGCAGAACGCGATGATCCGCCGCGGCCTGTGGCGCAACGTGGTCACGGTTCCCTGCCAGGTGCTGGTGGATTGGCAGGACCCGGCCATGCACAACCCGACCAAACCAATCGGACCCTTTTATACCGAAGAGCAGGCCGATGCGCTGCGCGCCGAACGGGGATGGGATATCCGCCAGGATGCCGGTCGCGGCTTTCGCCGGTTTGTCGCCTCGCCCTACCCCATCGACATCATCGAGCGCGACGCTATCAACCTGCTGTTGAAACAGAAATACATCCTGATCGCCGGCGGCGGTGGGGGAATCCCGGTTCGCTACGAGGAAGACGGCACCATCACCGGGGTGGACTGTGTCATAGACAAGGATCTGGTCAGCATGAAGCTCGCCCTGGCGGTAGGAGCCACCACCCTGATCATTATCACGGGTGTGCCACGCGTGGTGCTCAACTTCGGCAAACCCGACGAACAGCCCCTCCCCCGCGTGACCCTGGCACAGGCGCGCCACTACTACTATTCCGGTGAGTTTCCCGCCGGCTCCATGGGTCCCAAGATGCTTGCGGCCATCGAGTTTGTGCAGGCAAACCCGCGAAACCGCGTCATCATCACCGATGTGGACCACGTGATTCCCGCCCTCGAAGGCAAAGAGGGAACCGAGATCGTCGCGTACTGACCAGAGCCCGCCCGGTTACCGGCGCCGAGAGTCCTCGCGCCGGTAGCGTTCGCGGGCTGCATCAACGGCCGTCTCAATCGGCTCGTAGCCGGTGCAGCGGCAGAGGTTACTCTCCATCCAGCAACGCACCGTCTCTCCGTCGGCGTCCGGTTGGTCCGTCAGCAGGGCGTGCGCGTTGAGTACCATCCCCGGCGTGCAGAAGCCGCATTGAAATCCGTAGTGGTCCAGAAAGGTCTGCTGGATGGGCTCGTCGTCGAGCCCTTCGATGGTGGTCACGGAACGATCAACGGCATCGAGGGTGAGCGTGATGCACGACTTGACCGGCTTGCCGTCGATCAGCACCGTGCAGGCGCCGCAGTCGCCGTTTTCGCAGCCCATCTTGCTTCCCACCATACCAAGCGTCTCGCGAAGAGTGCGCAGAAGTGTGTCACCCGGACGAACCGCGGTCATCCGCTCGCGGCCGTTAATCTTCAGCGAAACCTCGCTCAATCCTTCGTACCGTTTCACGCTCTGCCCTCCAACTCGGAAATCGCGTCGGCAACCGCCTGTGCCAGCAGCTCGCGCCGATACTCGCCGGAGGCGCGCATGTCGGTCTTGGGTTCCCCGGGCAGCGCCTGCACGAAGGTCTCGGCGCGATCGCGTGCGCTGCCTGCGGCTTCAGCCAGCGCGGCCTCGGCGCTGCGGCTGCGCAGGGGATAGCCGAGCGCACCGGCGAAGGCAATGCGGATGGCCCCGTCGATCCACGCCGCACAGAGTGTCAGCAGCGGGTAGTCCACCCGCGCATCGCGCTCGCGCCGCCGGTACCAGTGGGCTGCCGCCGCGGCCGCGGTGGAAACGGTGAGTGCCACCAGAAACTCGCCGGGGGCGAGGGCGAAACGCTTGTCAAAACACTCGTTCAGCGGGACCGTCCGCGTGGACGCGTCCGCACCCTCGGGCCCCGCGATGACGGCGGCGCCGTCGCCCACCAGGAAGGGAAGCACCGCCTCCCGGTAGGGGAGCATTCCGCAGACGTTGCCGCCCACGGTGATGCTGTTCCGCACGGTGTGGTCGGCCACGCGGGCGCAGGCGGCCGAAAGCAGCGGAAACCCCTTGGCCTCGGCGACCTCGTTCAGCGTCACACACGCACCGTAGCGCAGCTCACCGGAGGCGTCTGTCTCAAGAACGGTGGTCTCGGGGAGTCGCTTCAGATCGATGAGGGCGCCGGGTCGCAGGCGATTATCGCGCGCCATGGTGACGAGCTCGGTGCCGCCGGCGAGATAGCGGGGTTCCCGTCCCGCCGCGTGTTCTTCCTGCCACGCCTGTAGCGCCTCTTCGAGGGTCTGTGGCTGCAGATAGCATACATCGAAGGAGATCATCTGGCGCTCCTTTGGCCGGCGGCGGCGCGCGCTTCGCGCCAGAGGTACTCCGGCGTGATCGGCAGCTGCATAAGCTGGCGACCGACCGCCCGGGAGAACGCCGACGCGAGAGCGCCCGGCATGCCGACGATGCCCTGCTCGCCCAGACCGCGGGCGTTGTAGGGGCCGTCGCGCTGCGGCGTCTCCACGAAGTCCACCAGGTACTCGGGGTGCTCGCCAAAGCGCACGATCTTGAAATCGCGCAACTTGCCGTTCTGTACCCGGCCCCGGCTGTCAAACGCGAACGACTCCCGGGTGGTGTAGCCTACGCCCATGGCCATCGCGCCCACCACCTGGCCGCGGGCAAGGGCAGGGTTGATCACCTGCCCCACGTCCATGACGCAGGCTGATTTCAGAAC
>SLTF01000035.1 GCA_007130025.1 Spirochaetales bacterium
CGCTCGCGGTAGGAGCGTACGTGCGGTGAGTAGTAGCCGCCCACGCGAAAGCGTGCGGCGGTGAGCACGCTCTGGATGAAGGCACAGGTAGAGCCCTTCCCCTTGGAGCCGGCCACGTGGATGGCCGGGGTTGCGTGATGGGGATCACCAAAGGCGGCGAGCAGGTCGCGCATCCGGTCGAGGCGGTACTCGCGGTGAACGCCTCCCGGCTGCTTCTCCAGGTTGGTGAACGACTCGAACCAGGCGAAGCCCGCCTCGACGCTCGCGATCATCGCGTTGAGGCGGAGACCGTGCGGCCGGTGTCTCGAAGGTCTGCGGTCACCGGGAACCCTCTTCGCGGCGACGAAGGGCGGCGGCGTGGGTGTAGAAGCCCTCGTAGTCGGCCAGTGCAATGACGTGGTCGCGCATGTCCTGGTAGCCCTGCGGGGTGATGTGTACCACCGAGGCGCGCTTCTGGAAGTCGTGCACCGAGACCGGTGACCAGGTCTTTGCCTTGCCCCCGGTGGGCAGGATGGCGTTTGCCCCCGCAGCGTAGTTGGCCAGGCTGAAGACCGAGTGCTCGCCGAGCAGGATCTCGGAGGCGTTGTGGATCATGCCGAGGACCTCATAAGGCTCGGCGGTGTTGATCTGGAGGTGCTCGGGGGCAAACTGATCGACGATGCGTGCGGCGTCGGCGAGGTCTTCGGCGAGGATGATCCCTCCATAGGCAGCAAATACGTCGGTAAGAAAGGTGCGGCGCGGCTCGGGAGCATCAGCCACCAGAGTCGGGACAATCTCGGCCACCGCCTCGGCAACGGGGAGACTTGGGGTTATGAGCAGGGCACTGGAGTCCGATCCGTGTTCGGCCTCCACCAGCAGGTCCAGGGCCACTTTCCATGGATCGGCGTACCGGTCGGCCAGCACGATGCTCTCCGACGGGCCGGCGGGAAGTCCCACGTCCACCATACCGGAGACAATGCGCTTGGCGGCAGCCACGTAGATGCTGCCGGGGCCGATGATCTTGCTCACCGCGGGAACGCTTTCGGTGCCCCAGGTCAAGGCGGCCACCGCCTGACTCCCGCCGCAGCGCGCGATGCGCGTAACCCCGCAGAGGCGCGCCGCGTAGAGACACGCGTCGTCGATCGAACCGTCACGGTCGGGTGGGGTGGTGACCACCAGTTCCGGAACGCCCGCGATTACCGCCGGTACCGCAAGCATGTAAAACATCGAGGGGAAGCTGCCGCGTCCGCGCGGCACGTAGAGCCCGGCCGATGGTATGGGCGTCGTGCGCTCGCCGGCCCAGAGGCCGCCGCGGATCTCGTGCATCGGCATGGCCGCTGAATGCTGTGGCTCGTGGTACCGACGCACGTTTTCGATCGCGTACTCAAGGGCCCGTTTTACCGCCGGATCGAGCCGCTGCTCGGCGCGATCAAACTCCTCTTCAGTGACGTTGAGGGGCAGGTGGTCAAACTCCGCCTTGTCGAAGCGGCGAGCACAGTCGCGAAGCGCGGCGTCACCGCGTTGGCGCACGTCTTCCATGATGTCGCGCACGGCGGGGATAATCGCTTCGATATCGGTTTCAGAACGTGCAAGCAGGGCACGGCGACGCTCGGCATCGAGCTCGGCCCAGCGGTAGATGGGAACCTTCATGATGCGGGTACGGTACTATTCCCGACGGCGTGCGTCAACTCAATCTGGTGAGCATCACCGCGGTGGGGACCGGAAACCGCCCGCAGACCCTGGAGGGAATGCGGGCGGACCCGGCAAGGATTCAGGCGGGCCTACTCCATGCCGACGACTTTCTTCGCCGCCCGCAGGTAGTTGGTGTTGGGCTTATCGGCAAGGCCAAGTTCTTCGACAACCTGTTTCATGCCCGCGTAGTTCTCGCTCTCAGCGCACGCGGTTTCGATCAGGGCTCCGTTGAACCAGACCTGGGCGTATTCGCAGATAATTCCGTCGATGGTGAATCCGTAGCGCATCTTCTCCACGGTGACCGGGGTCAGCTCGGGGTGTTTGCGCGCCATCGAAATGAACTCATCGATGGTGTAGGAGTCGGCGTCCAGTTTCATGTTCGCCTGGAGGTGCGACACAATCTCGGCGAGGTCGTCGCGCTTGACGGGAAACTGAAACTTTCCGCGCGGCTGGAAGATTTCGTATCCTTCCGGGGTCTCTCCGACCTTGGTTTTGATGTCCAGAAGCCCTTCGCGCACCTTCACGTTTGCCTCGTTGGTGTGCACCGAGAGGAAGTAGGTTTCCATCGGCATGCGTCGCGCGGCAAACAGAACGGTCTTGCCGTTCCAGATCCGCTGTTGTACGTGCTCGATCACTCCCTGTTCGAAGACGCGAAATTCGGCGCGGGGCACGATTTTCGCGGCATCTTCCTTGCTGGTTGCCTCGTTCTTGGCGTATACGTCCGGCATGTTGTCTGTCTCCTTTTCTGTGTGGTACCGTGCGCCGCAGACGTGGGGTGAGCACGCACCGGTACACCCGTTCAATGATTGCCCAAAGTGTATCATGGGGCATCGAATGCAATCCAATCAAATTCCGTGTTCGTGAGGATAGAGATCTTTTATGATCACCGCATATCGATTTGCTTGACAGGAGTTCGTGCTATGCCGGACCATGATGGATATCCTTAAGGAGGCATCCTATGGCCCTGACACCGGGAATCGAAAAACTCCGGAGCTATCTCGCTACCACCAGGACCCGCATCGCCGGCGGTGGAACCGTCTGTTGCGTGGTTGGAAAC
>SLTF01000345.1 GCA_007130025.1 Spirochaetales bacterium
ACCGAAGAGGCCGAGGACACCACATGCCGTATCGCCCGCATTCGGGAAGCCCGGACGGCCTCCTTCGAGACGCTGCACCATCGCAAGGATGGTTCCCTCTTTGACGTCGAGGTATCGGTCAGTTGGCTCGGCGACGAGTATCAGGCACTCGTTGCCTTCTGTCGCGACATCAGCGAGCGTAAGCGCCACGAAGAGGAGTTGAAGACGCAGCAGGCGCGATGGCAGTTTGCTCTCGAGAGTGCGGAACAGGGACTCTGGGACTGGGATGCACAGACCAACCGAGTCTTCTTCTCGCACCAGTGGAAGCGGATGCTCGGGTACGAAGACCACGAAGTGGGCGACACTCTGAACGAATGGGACTCACGCCTCCATCCCGATGATCGAGATGCCGCGTATCGGGAGCTTCGACGTCACTTCGACAGCGAGACTTCAGTGTACGTGAGTGAACACCGTCTGCGCTGCAAAGACGGGTCGTACCGTTGGATCCTCGACCGGGGCAAGGTCATTGGACGAACCGTGGACGGAGCACCTCTTCGGGTCATCGGCACCCATACCGACATCACCGAGCGAAAACAGTCGGAACTCGAGATCGAGCGACTTCTTCGGGAAAAGGATCTACTCCTTCGCGAAACCAATCACCGCGTAAAGAACAACATTGCGGTGATTCGAAGCCTGCTCTCCCTGGAGGCAGACACCCTCACCGACCCGGCCGGTGTCGTGGCGCTGCAGCGGGCAATAGGCTGCGTCCAGAGCATGGAGGTGCTCTATGACCGCATTCACCGGGCGTCAGGCGACCAATACCTGAACCTTGCCGACTACCTCAAGCCGCTGATTCTCGACATCGTTTCACTGTTTCGCCACACCCACGCGGTTGATCTCAACCTTGATCTGGAACCCGTGACCCTTCCCGTCGCCCGGGTCTCACCTCTGGGCATCATCGTGAACGAGTTGATCACCAACTCAATCAAGCACGCGTTCGATGAAAGCCGGGAGGGTTCAATCCACGTAGGGCTTTCCCAGCGAGACGGATCGGCCACCCTCTCGTACCAGGACAGCGGTCCCGGATTCAATGCGGCGGCCGGGCGGGACGAACCCCACCCACGCGAAGAGGGCTTCGGCCTCTCCCTCATCGGCTCACTGGCCGAGCAGATCGGTGGCAGGCTCGAGCGACACCACGAGTCCGGCCGGTTCACGATTCACTTCCCGGCCGACTGACCAGCGCGCCAGGGCACCACCGGCCAGGAGCGCCGCGGCGGTTTCGGCAGCAACCGGTACCCACCAGATGACCTCCCCGCCAAAGAGCGCCGGCAGCAGGGTGAGCGCGATTCCGGGCAGCACCAGTGCCCGCCCGGCGGCGATCATCAGCGAGATTGCCGGCCGCTCGATGGAGGTAAAGAACCCCGCGGCAAGCGTTCCCACCGAAGCGGGAATCATCGACCACGCCACCACTCGCATCGCGGTGCGTGCCAGAGAAACGGCTTCCGGGTGGTCAGGCACAAAGAGCGCCGCAAGCCCACCTGCCGCCGCACGCCCGACTACCACCAGCGCGCAGCTCACCACCAATCCCGCCCCGAGCAGGCGAATCAGGGTCCCCCGCACCCGCTCGATTGCCCCTGCGCCGCAATTGTAACCAAGTATCGGCTGGGCGCCCGCGGAAAGTCCGTTGAAGAACACGGCACCGAGCATCAGCAGGTACTGGGACATGGCGAAGGCGGCAACGCCGAGTGAGCCGATGTGGTGCATGAGGGAGCGGTTGAACAGAAGGGTAATGATCCCCAGGGCGAGCGCTGAGAAGAGCTCCGACGAGCCGTTGGCAACGATGGCCGTCATGGTGGCCGGATCGAAGGTCGGTCGTGCGAACCGCAGGCCGTTTCGTCGCTGCAGCCGCTTCAGCAGGAAGTACCCCACGTATATCGATGCGCCCAGACTGATCGAGAGCCCCGACGCAAGCGCCGCTCCGCCGATTCCCAGATCGAGCACAAAGAGAAAGAGGTAGTCCAGGCCGATGTTGAGTACGGCCGTCCCGGCCATGACGGCACCGGCCAGGCCGGGCTTGCCGTCGTTTCGCGCGGCTTGCTCCAGAATGAAGCTCAGAATATAGGCACCAAAGAAGGGGGCCATGGTACCGAGATAGACGAGCGCCAGACGCTTCACTTCCTGCTCGGCTCCCAGGGCCGTTGTAAGCGCCTCTCCCATCAGCAGCACCACCCCCGTACCGGCACTGCCCAGGAGAGCCCCAAGCACCACGAGAAGCGCGAGCACGCGCCGTGCCTCGTGGGTCTTTCCCGCGCCCATCAGCACGGCGATGCGGGCGTTTCCTCCCACCCCGATCATCACCGCGAGGCCCACGAAGAGCGCGATTACGGGATAGATGATGTTGACCGCAGCAAGGGCATCCGGCCCGAGTCGCCGTCCGACCATCATTCCGTCTACGATCTGGTAGAGCGCGAACACCAGCATCGCCGACACCGCCGGCGCCGCGTTCTTCCAGAGCAGGCGCCCCACCGGCTCGGTGAGAAAGGGTGAAGTGTTCTCTGCCGCCGTTCGTGAATCGTTCATGTCTGCTTCCTCCGGTCTTCGATTCCTGATATACTCTTAAGTACTCATATACTGATAGGTATTTATACCTGTAAGTATACACATACCGTTCAGTATGTCAACAGGAATTTATCAGGAATTCGGGGGAACCTATGGAGAAGCAACCGAAACGGCGCAGACTC
>SLTF01000348.1 GCA_007130025.1 Spirochaetales bacterium
GCCAGGCCATCCTGCAGCGCCCGCGCTTCCTGGGCAAACACCAGCGGCGGGTACGTGGCCAGTTCGTTTTCAACGCGGGCGAGCGCTGCCGCGTCAGGATAGGCGGGCTGCTGGTGGGCGGGTTTGCCTCGCCAGGAGTCAGGGGCCCACGGGGTATCAGTCATGCTTGTTGCCGGTTCCGGTTATCCGTTCTCATCACTCTGCCAGCACAAAATTCGCCTTGCGCTCCTGGGTAGATACGTCCTTGATGCGCACGCGTACGCGATCGCCAAGGCGGAAGGCGCGCTTGGTCTTCTTCCCGACGAGCTGATAGTTTTCCTTGTCGAAGTCGTAATGGTCGTCTTTCAGCTCGGAGACGTGCACCAGTCCCTCGATGAGGTAGTGGGTGATCTCTACGAAGACGCCGAACGAGGTCACGCCGGCGATGACGCCATCGTAGGTCTCGCCCACCTTGCCGGCCAGGAACTCCATGGCCTTGAGCTTGGTGTATTCGCGTTCGGCGTCAACGGCGCGGATCTCGCGCGCGGTGCTGTGATCGCAGATGCTCTGCAGATCGGCGCGCAGCTTCGCGTCGTCCTTGGGGCGACCCTCGGCGGCGTACTGCTTCAGAAGGCGATGCACCACCAGGTCCGCGTAGCGCCTGATCGGCGAGGTGAAGTGGGTGTAGGCGTCAAAGGCGAGGCCGAAGTGTCCCACGTTCTCGGTGCTGTAGACCGCCTTGGTCATGGACCGCAGGGCCACCTTCTCGACAAAATCCTTGAACTCAAGGTTTTCAATGATATCCATGATCTTGCGGTAGTCATCGGGCTCCAGCTCCCCGGTCACCCGATATTGAATCCCCAGGCTCTCGAGCAGGCTCAAGAAGGCGTGGACGTCGGCATCTTTGGGTTTCTCGTGAACGCGGTAGACGAAGGGCCACGGTTGCGGTTTCTTGCCGCGATGTCTTCGGCTGCTTTTCTCGGCCGGCTGCTGCGTCGCCCTGGTCACCATGTGTCGCGCGACGGTGCGGTTTGCAACAAGCATGAACTCCTCGACCAGTCGGTGAGCGTCGAGCCGTTCGCTCGGACGCACCTCGTAGGGGACGCCGTTCCGGTCGAGCAGAATCACCGCTTCGGGGACGTCGAAGTCGATGCTTCCGGTCTGCTCCCGGCGGCGGCGCAGCAGCAGGCTCACCATCATCATGAGATGGATGGTCTTAGCGTGACGGTGCTTCGCGCCGCCGATGATCTCCTCGACGTCCTCGTAGGCGAAGCGGTGATTGCTGCGGATAATTGACTCAACAATGCGGTAGTCCCGCACATCACCACGCGAATCGATGGTCATGATGACGCTGAACGCGGGTCGGTCTTCGTTGGGGCGAAGACTGCACAGGTCATTGGAGAGGCGCTCCGGCAGCATGGGGATGACGTGCTGCACAAAGTAGACGGAGGTCGCGCGCTCACGCGCCTCGCGGTCGAGGGCGGAGCCTTCCTGGACGTAGTGGCTTACATCGGCAATGTGAACCCCAAGCTCGAACATGCCGTTGTCAAGCTGGGTGAGCGAGACCGCGTCGTCAAAGTCTTTGGCGGTCTTGGGGTCGATGGTAAAGCAGAGCAGCTTGCGCAGGTCTTCGCGGCGTTTGGCTTCCGCTCGGGCGTTGAGTGGCTTGATCGCTCGCGCTTCGGTTTCGACGGGCTTGGGAAAGCCGGACGGCAATCCCTTCGACCGTGCGATGATGCGAAGATCCATGCCCTTATCGCTGGGTGAACCAAGTACCTCGACGATGCGGCCGGTGGGAGCATCGATCCGCTGAGGGGTAGATCTGCTCTCCTCGCGCGCCCCGTCTGGTCTGCCCTCAGATCTTCCTTCAGATTTGCCTCGCGATCCTCTTCGTCGTGCAGGCTTTGCGGCCTTCACCGCCGGTTCGCGCTGGACAACAACCAGCTCACCCTCCCTGGGAAGCTTGCCGCCGGCACTGGGCTGGATCCGGTTTTCCGGAATGACAACCGGGCGCTTGAGCTCGTCGTCTTCAGGGATGACCACGGCGCGTCCGTCGGTTCGTTTGAATATCCCCACGATCTCGGTAGTCGACCGCTCGGTGACTTCAATAATGCGACCAACGGGCTTCTTATTCTTCACCTCCCTCACGACTTCGGCGACGACGGTGTCCCCGTCCATCGCTGACGACAGGTTGTCCAGTGGGATAAACAGGTCCTCTCCGTCGGGTACGAGCACGAAGCCGAAGCCGCGTGCGTTGACCGAAAGCGCGCCCGAAACGGTACGAGCCCTTTTGGTGGTAGCTTGTTTCATCAGTATTTTCCTCTCTCGGTTTCATGCGACCGAGGCGCGTAAGATAGACGAAGGTGAACTCCGCCCCAAAGAATATGATCTGCGCCAGAAAGTAGAGCCAGAGCAGTACGATAACAAAGGATCCCGCGGCGCCAAACAGTGACGTGACGAAGCTGCGGTTGAGATAGAGGCGGATGGCCCAGTCGCCGGCCTTGAACAGCAGCGCGGTGAACAACGATCCAGGAAGCACGTCACGCCATCGCATCTGGTGCGCCGGCAGTACGCGGTAGAGAATCATGAAGAACAGCGTGGCCATTGCGAAGGTCGCTCCGTGCAGGGTGAGCGCCCGGAACGACTCAATGGCGGGAAACCATTCGGTGAGGCCGCGATGGATCGTGGTCAGGAATGGACTTAGAAAGAGCAGTACCAGGATGCTGAGCAGAATCA
>SLTF01000292.1 GCA_007130025.1 Spirochaetales bacterium
CCAGCTCAACGCCGTAGCGCTCCCGAACCCGATCTGCAACAAACTCCGAGACAAACCGGTTGATCGGCTCTGAACCACCCCACATGTTGAAGTAGACCCGCTGCCCGTGCGCCTCGCTCACAATCGCGTCCCAATCGAGACCGGGAAACCGCCGGGCAAAATCGTCCGCCGGGGCGCGACTTCCTGCGGCCGGGAGCGGGGTGGATACCGCTATCGCAAGGACCGTGCACAGTACCAGCGGCACCACACGCCTCGTTATTGATCTCATGACTGATCTCATGGCCGCGTCTCCCCCTGCAGCATCCACCACGGCGTGGTCGGATCGCTCTTTAATTGCAATAGCAACTTTTTGCCACGATACCGAAGACGGCTTCGAAATGTCAAGTACAGTATACATTTTCTCCGGGCGTCTCTGCACGCTTCGAATCCGGTCTACCGACAAGGTATCCTCTGCTGAAGCCGCCGGCAAGCGGCAGGGCTTGTCGCCGCCGGCGCAAGACCATATCTTTGCAGGATGAACGTATCAACCCGCACGACCGGCCGACAAACGGTCTTCGCCCTGTTTCTCGGCGCGCTGTCTCTCGTTACCGTGTTTGCCCTTCCCGCCGCCGGAATCCGTCAGCCGGTCATCAACATCGCTCCCGACTACAATTCGGTGCTGCTGCCGCAGGATCCGGCGGTACGCGTTGGAAGGCTGGCCAACGGCGTCACCTTCTACGTGCGCGAGAACCGGGAGCCGGTCAACCGCGCCTTTCTTCGGCTGGTGGTAAACGCGGGGTCGCTCCAGGAGGACGAGGATCAACTTGGTCTCGCCCACTTCGTCGAGCACATGGCCTTCCGCGGCACAACCGACTTTGACGGGAACCAGATCGTTGAGTACCTCGAGTCCCTGGGCATGCGATTTGGCCCCGATGTCAACGCCTACACCAGCTTCGATGAAACGGTCTACATGCTGCAGGTGCCAACCGATCGTCCGGAACTCGTTGAGCGCGGCTTTCACGTGCTGGAGCAGTGGGCGCATCAGGTGACCTTTGCCGAGGACGCGGTCGACCGCGAGCGCGGCGTCATTTTTGAGGAGTGGCGCGTGGGCCGAGGAGCGCAGGCGCGGATGCGCGACCAGCAGTTTCCGGTGCTCTTTGCCAACTCGCGCTACGCCGAACGGCTTCCCATCGGCGACATGGATGTTGTGATGAACGCTCCTGCGGAGACCCTGCGCCGGTTTTTCCGCGACTGGTACCGGCCCGAACTGATGGCGGTCATCGCAGTGGGAGACTTTGATGGCGCAGAGATCGAAGGGCTGATTCGGCGGTATTTTGCTCCCATTCCAGCGCGGTCCGGTGAACGCGAGCGACGGTTTTTCGACATTCCCGAACACCCGGGCACCCGGTTCAGCGTTGCCTCCGATCCCGAGGCCGGCCGGACGACCATCACCGTGTACGTCAAGGAACCGGCCCAACCACTGAACAGCGTCGGTGACTACCGCGGGCTCCTCGCACACTCGCTCTTTGGATCCATGCTCTCCACCCGGTTCCAGGAGATAGCCGAGGATCCGGATGCCCCTTTCCTCTCAGCCGGCGCCGGATTCGGCACGCTGGTACGCCCCACGGCGGCACATTTCCTTTCCGCCACCGTCGATGAGGACTCGATTCTCGACGGATTTGCTTCGCTGTTGCGCGAAGTTGAACGCGTGCAGCGGTTTGGCTTCACCGACATTGAACTCGATCGCGCGCGCGCCCGGCTGCTTCGCTCCTACGAAAGCGCGTTCGAAGAGCGCGATCGTACCAACTCCAACAGCTTCATGGGCGAGTACACCCGGCATTTTCTGCGCGAGGAAGCCGCACCCGGCATTGCCTTTGAGTTTGAACTGGCGAGCAGACTCATTCCCGACATTTCACTCGACGAGATCAACGCGCTCGCGGCGGGCTACGCGGCCGACCACAACCGCGTTGTTGCGGTGAGTACCGTCGAGCGCGAGGGACGTGCCCAACCCGACGAAGCCGCCCTTCGCGCCGTCGTTGCGGCGATCGCCGCCGAGGACCTGGAGCCCTACGAACCGGACGTGTCGGACATCCCGCTGATCTCCGAGCTCCCTCCACCCGGTCGGGTTGTTGATGAAACTCTCCACGAGGACGTTGACGTCATCGAATGGCGTCTGTCGAACGGCGCCCGGGTACTGGTGAAGCGCACCGATTTTCGTGCCGACGAAATCCTCTTCGACGGCTTCTCCTTTGGCGGCCACTCCACGGTGTCCGACGAGGACCACCCCTCGGCACTGATGGCTCCATCCATCGTCCAGGAGTCCGGTGTTGGGTCGTTCTCTCCGTCGCAGCTGGCCGCGCTCCTCGCCGGGCAGCGAGCGTCGGTTTCACCGTATATCCGCGAGTTGACTCAGGGATTCAGCGGCAGCGCGTCACCGCGCGACCTCGAGACCATGCTGCAACTGCTCTACCTCTCCGCACACGAGCCGCGCCGGGACGAAGCCGCGTTTCGCACCTTCATTCGCCGAAGCGAAACCAACGCGGCCAATCGAGAGCGCCAGCCCGACGCGGTCTTCTCCGATCGTCTGCGGGAGCTCTACTTTGGCGGTCACCCGCGGTTTCGGCCGGTGGATCAGGCCTTCCTTGAGGAGGTCGATCTTGACCGCGCGCTCGCCGTCTACGCCGACCTTTTCTCGGATTTCGGTGACGCCACCTTTGTGTTTGTGGG
>SLTF01000108.1 GCA_007130025.1 Spirochaetales bacterium
GGCAGTACGTCGGGGCGGTGCAGAAAGAAGATCAGCATCATGTCGGCGGTCCACGGGCCCACGCCGCGCAGTGAGGTCAGCTCGGCGCGCACCTGGTCGTCGCTCCGAAGCTGCCATCGGTGAGTGTCCACGGTACGGTCTGCGAAGGCGCGCGCGATGGTGAGTACGTAGTCTGCCTTCTGACGTGAGAGGCCCAGCGCGCGCAGCGCCTCAGGGTCTGCAAGCGCAAGAGCTGCGGGCCGCACGCCGGGGAAGGCCGCGGTCAGCCGCGCCCAGATGGCATCGGCGGCAGCCACCGAGATCTGCTGGCCGACGATGGCGTTGAGCAGGGTCTGAAAGGCGGTACCGCTGCCGCGAAGGCGATCCTCCCGGTGTTGATCGATGAGGGCCCGCATGATCGGGTCGCCGCCGGAAAGGTGCGAACACGCGTCGTCCCACCACGAAATCGGCGTCCCTGGATGCGACGGCATCGCCTCAGCCACCGGCGAACCGGACGACTGCTGCGGCCGTTATCGCTTGACCCGCGCGTTTCCGCGCCAGATGTCCCAGATCTGTTCCTCGTCCGCGGGCTGGGCGTAGTCGGTCAGGAAGGTGGTGGCCAGCGCCCCGCTCGCCCAGCCAAACTGCACCCAGGTCTCGGGTGCCCAGCCGCGCAGGATGGCGTAGAGCATGCCGCCCACAAAGCCGTCACCGCCGCCGATTCGATCCAGCACCGTGATATCGCGCGGTTCGGCCACGTACCATTCCTTGCCAAAGGACACAACGGCACCCCAGAGGTGTACGTTGGTGCTGACCACTTCGCGCAGCGTTGTGCCGTAGACCAGGGCGTTGGGATACTGCTTCTTGACGGTATCGATCATCCCGCGGAATGCGTCGAGTTTCCCGGTGAGTCCGGATCCACCGGCCTCCGGCCCTTCGAGCCCCAGGCTGAGCTGAAAGTCCTCTTCGTTTCCCACCAAGATATCCGCGAGCCCGGCGATCTCCTGGAAGGCGGCGCGCAGTTCGGTTTCGCGGCCCTCCCAGAACGATGCGCGATAGTTGAGGTCAAACGAGATCCGGGTGCCGTGCCGCTTGGCGTACCGCGCAAGCTCCACGCAGAGCTTCCCGGTTTCCGGCGAAAGCGCGGCAAATAGCCCAGACATGTGCATGATCTGCACACCATCGCGGGCAAAGATGCGCTCGAGGTCGAAGTCGTCGGTGGAAAGCGTGCGTCCCACTTCACCGGCGCGGTCGTTGTGCACCCTCGGTCCGCGCGAACCGTACCCGCTGTCCGCCATGTTGATCTGGTGGCGATACCCCCACGGTCCGCCCTGGTCCCGCTCGGGGCCTTCGTAGTCCATGTGTCGGGCGCCAAGGTTATCTTTGATGAAGCGCGATATCGGACTGCCTTTGACGAAGGCGGTGAGCACCTTGGCGGGCAGCCCCAGGTAGGACGCGATACTGAGGACGTTGGACTCCGCGCTGGTCGCATGCATGGTGAAGGTATCGCTGGAATGCACCGGCTGTCCTTCGGTGGGGGTGAGCCGGATCCCCATGCTGGTGGGGGTGAGAATGGCGTATGTGCTGTTTGGGCGTAACTCGATGCTCATGGCGGTCTGGCCTCCTGCCTGCAGCATACCCGAGGCGCCGCCGCTGCTCAAGCGAGCCGAAGCGTCACATTAACCCGCGTGCCGGCACTGCTGTCGCTCGCAACCGTTCCGCCGTGCTGTTGAGCCAGTCCCTCGACGAGTTGGAGTCCGAAACCGGAGGAGCCCTTGGGCGTTTCCACTCCCGCCAGGCCGACACCGTCATCGGCCACGATCAGCTCGATCCGCTCCGCTCCAAGGGCACGAAGGCGCAGCGACAGGTTCCCCTCCCGCCCTGCGGGGAAGGCGTACTTGAAGGCGTTGGTGATCAGTTCGTTCACGATCAGACCGATCGATGAAGCCGTGCGGGAATCAGCCACAATCGCATCGTACTGCTGGGACAGGTGAACCCGCCGCGATCCGGGATGGGAATCCGTGATGGAAGACACCAGTGCCCGCAGATATACGTCGAGATGCACCTCATCGGCCCCGGTCTGATGCAGAATGTCGTAGAGTCGCGAGAGCACGGAGACCCGACCTCCGATGCGATCCAACGCGACGTGAGTATTCGGGTCCTCTACCAGATTCCGCTCGAGGCTGATCATCGAGGAGATGGTTGCCATGGAGTTCTTGACCCGATGACGAAGCTCCAGCAGGAGGGTATCGCGCTCGCGTACGGCGACTTCCAGGGCAACCTGCTGCCTGCCGCGGCGAATGCGGTTGACCAGCAGCCTCCCGAGGGCTGCGGTCACAATGGGAAACAGGCCCAGAAACGGAACCGGAATGGTCCGCAGGGCGTTCCACATCGCCTCGCGCGGAAGGAAGACCATCAGCGCCACCACAATGGCGTGCCCGGCAAAACCGTAACGCCACAACTGAAAGAACCTCAGCGACCACAGCGGAATACCGCGAAGCTGCATGACCTTTCGCCAGACCAGGCCGATTCCCACGGAAGTGATGATCACCGCGATTCCGACGGCAGCGCCGGCACCACCCATCCACAGGCGGTACGCCACAGCCATACCCGCGGCGATTCCCCCGACCACCACACCAAAGAAGAGCCCGGCGAGACTGAGCAGAATGGAACGGGCATCGAATACGATGCCTTCCTGCATGACCCACGGCGTCGCCATGGCCGCGA
>SLTF01000092.1 GCA_007130025.1 Spirochaetales bacterium
CGGCGCTTCGCGAATTGCGGCGGTACTGCTCGTTGACCTGCAGGGGTCCGGCGTGCGGCTTCCCGGGGCGCTCTTTGCGATGACGGACGATGGACGGATTGCCGGGTCGGTCAGCGGTGGGTGCATCGAGCCGCAGCTGATCGAGGAGGCGCAGGCGCTGCTCGCAGAGGCCGAGCCCCGGTTACGCCTGGTGCGCTACGACCAGAGTGGTGGCAAACTCTTCAGCCCGCTGCAACCCTGTTCCGACGTGGTGGAGCTCGCCGTCTTTCTGCTCGACCCGGCAGCCTACACCGAGGCCGTGCGGGCGGTAGAGCAGGAGCGCGCGGTGCGCTTCTGCGTGGGCCTCGACGGCCCCCACGCGGGGAGACAGTGGGTGGAAGACGTGTCGGCCGTCTCCGAGGTGCCAACCGGGCAGATCCCGCTCCCCGAGAGCGAAGCCGCGCGTGCTTCCATCTTCGACCGAGACGATGGGCGATGCTTCGGCTACGTGATTACACCGGCGCCGCAGCTGGTCATTGTAGGAGCCTCACACCTCGGGCAGGAGCTCGCGGTGGCAGCCATGCGGGTGGGCTTTCGGGTGAGTGTGGTGGATTCGCGGCCGCGCTTTCTTACCGAGGAGCGCTTTCCCGCGGTTGCGGAGCGCCTGGTGACAACGCCGCGTAAGGCGTTCGACGCCCTGAACGTCGGCGCAGAGACCGCAGTCTGCGCCATCAGCCACGACGACAAACTCGACGACGACGCCATCACCCTGGCGCTCGAACGCGGGTGCTATTACGTGGGGGCGCTGGGCAGCAGGCTCACGCACGCCGAGCGGTGCGAGCGGCTGCAGGAACAGGGAGTTGCGCCGGAGCGCCTGGAGGAGATCCGCTCACCCATCGGCATTGCCATCGGAGCCACCACGCCGGCCGAGATCGCGCTGTCAATTGCGGCCGAGGTGAGCGGTGCGTATCGGGTACTGGTGCCAAAGCGGCGCTGAGGCCCAGCGCCAAAAGCTAACTGGTGAGGATGGCGAGCAGCTCTTCGTCGGTCTTTGCCTTCAGAATCTGCTTGCGAATGGAGGCCTCTTTCAGGAGTCGGCTGATGTCGGCCAGAAACTGCACGTGAAGTCCGGTGCCGTGCATGGGTGACAGCGTCATGATGAAGATCTGCGCCGGCTTGCGGTCCAGGTTCTCAAAGTCAATTTTGCGCTTGCTCACACCAACGGCAGCAACCAGCTCGTCTACCGCGTCGGTCTTGGCGTGGGGAATGGCGATGCCGTTCTCCATACCGGTGGACATCGCCGCTTCGTGATCCAGCACCGCCTTGAGGGCGGCCGCGGGGTCTTTGACCTTCCCGGAATTACAGACCAGATCGAGCATTGATTTTATGATTTCGTTTTTGTCGCGACCGGCGAGCTCGGTGGTCACCAGATCGATCGTGAGCGTCTCTTTGAGCATGGCCCAGCATAGGCGCGGGGCTCGCGGGTGTCAAGTTAGGCCACGGTAAACCAGACGTATCCCATCAGCGAGACGAAGAAGAGCGTCATAAAGACCGTCACCTGGTTGAAGGTGAACTTGAAGGTGCGCACCGACCTCAGAAAGGTCCCAATCCGTTTCACGAGGAAGAAGTACGCTCCCACCGCCACCGCCAATGTCAGCGCGAAGGTGATGAGCTTCTCGGCTGAGAGCGCTCCCGCGGCGGAATACTGCGGGCCGTAGACCAGCGCCACCGTCGGCCCGCCGAAGAGCCCGCCGGCCAGGCAGGCGAGACCAAAGACCAGCGAGACCACCGCCACGAAGGGGTCGCGTCGAAGCGGCCGATCGACGCTCGGTTTACCAAAGAGGATCACCGAGTATTTCACAAAGCTCAGCGTGGTCCCGAGGTTGATCAGAAACATCGCGATCCCGCCAAAATCGCCCTGCAGCCCCTGCTGGATGAAATACTTGGAGATGCTGCCGTTAAAGAAGGGCGCCCCGGTGATGCCCAGCACCCCGGCCAGCGTGCCGATGCCAATGGCGGGCATTCGGCGCAGCACTCCCCGGATCTCCGCGTAGGAGCGGCTTCCGTACTCCTCAATGATGATGCCCGCCGTGAGGAAGAGCAGCCCCTTAAAGAGGGCGTGGTTGATAATGTGGTACATGCCGCCCCAGAAGGCGACCTCGGAGCCCAGAAAGAGGCCCATCACAATGAGGCCCACCTGGCTCACCGTGTGGTAGGCCAGGATCAGCTTGATATCCTTCTGCGCGATGGCGAGCAGGAAGCCCACCACCGACGTCACAAACCCCAGCATCATGAAAAAGGGTGCGGCGTCGATGACCGGCCCAAACACCTGCGTCAAGCGGACCAACAGATAGACCCCCGCCTTCACCTGCACCCCGGAAAGCACCGCCGAGACAATGGCCGGGGCACTCGGCGCACCGTGAGCACGCGGCAACCAGCTGAACAGCGGAAAGAGCGCCGCCTTCACCGCGATGGCGGTCATGATCATGGCGTAGGGCACAATTACCGCTCGCGGGTTCTCCAGCAGCGGCAACCGCTCGGCGAGGGCGGCCAGATCGAGTACGCCGGTCAGGCGGTAGAGGTAGCCGATCCCCAGGAGCATGAAGGCCATGGCGATGAAGTTGATCATCAGGTAGAGCATGGCGTCGTAAACCGATTGCTTGTCCTGCTTGTACATGATGAGGATGGCGATGATGAGCATACCCAGCTCGACCAGTA
>SLTF01000021.1 GCA_007130025.1 Spirochaetales bacterium
CGCGCCTGTTCAAAGCGCACGGAATTGGGCTCTGCCGAACCGAGCACATGTTCTTCCACGAAGATCGGATCAACTCCTTTCGGTCGATGATCATCGCCGGCTCGCTGCAGGAACGGGAAAAAGCACTGGCGAAGCTCCAGAAGATGCAGGTATCGGACTTTTATCACCTGTTCAAGATCATGGCCGGGTATCCGGTGACCATCCGTCTTCTTGACGCACCGTTGCACGAGTTTCTTCCGCACACGTCGGACAGCATGAAAGAGTTCATCGCGTATTTCCGCAAGCTCTATCCCAAGGTAACCGAAACCGAGATTCGCAACCGATGCGACCTGCTGAAAGAGTTTAACCCGATGCTCGGCCATCGTGGCGTGCGGGTGGCAATTTCGTTCCCGGAAATCTACAACATGCAGGTGCGCGCGATCTTTGAGGCGGCATACAAGCTCAAAGCCGAAAAGATCGAAGTGATCCCCGAGATTATGATTCCCATTGTCATGACCGCCAACGAGCTGAAAACGGTGCGAAACGGCAAGCGCATTGAGGGTAAGGCGATCATCGGAATTCGGGATCTCGAAGCGGAAGTGCGGACCAAGGTCAAGGCGACGAAGCCGATTGAGTACCGGGTTGGTACAATGATTGAACTTCCTGCGGCGGCTCTGCAGGCAGACCGCATCGCACGGTACGCGGATTTCTTCAGCTTTGGCACCAACGACCTGACACAAACAACCAACGGATTGTCGCGGGATGACTTCAACAACTTCTTTTCCGACTACAATGAGTTTGACCTTCTTGAGGAAAACCCGTTCAAGGTGCTGGGAGAGCAGGTGAAGGAGATGATCGCGATTGCCGCCGAGCGTGGCAAGCTGGTTCGACCGGACATTCACATGGGGCTGTGCGGAGAGCACGGAGCTGAGCCGGAGAACATTCCGTTTGCGAAAGACATCGGCCTGACCTACGTGTCGTGTTCGCCCTACGGAATACCGATTGCGAAACTTGCGATTGCGCAGATGAATATCGCGCGGGCGAGGGAAGCAACCGCCGCCGCGAAGAAGTAGATGCAGAGCCTCGGGTAAACCCGAGGCTCTTTTTTTACGTGCTATTTCTGGGCCCGCAGTGCCCTCACCCGGGTAAACATTTCAAGCAGGTGCAACTTCACCACCGCCTCGGCGATCCAGTCGCTGCTCGAGTGCTTGACCAGTACCGCCATGAGCTCATGGTAACCCACTTTGAGACCCGCTGCGGAACCGCCGGGTGGCGGGGAGTCATCAAGTTCGTGAAAGAGCTCGGCGCGGATCACCTGGTCCAGGGCGGCGCTTCCACTGGAGTAACGTCGATACGCGGCGTTGTCCGCGCGTGCCGAGCCCGCCTCATGGTAGCGCTCGATTCGCATGCTCTGCAGGAAGGCGAGTGCAAAGCCGGTAAAAACGTTCAATTGAGTCCGGTGAAGCTCTGACGTGGCGTAGTGTTCCAACTCCTGGAGTTGGTGTACGCCGTCCTGGACGCGTTTCACAGCCGACCGATAACGGAACCGCCGGACACCCTCGTGCCGAAGGTATACGTTCTGCAGGCCGTACTGGTAGTAGGTGTAAATCCCGGTGAGAACGGAATCTGCGGCGCGATCGAAGAGGGCAACGAAAGCGGGGTCCTCGGCGGGAGCCTGCGAAAACCCTTCCGAAACGTCATCTTGAAACTGTTGGTGGGGAGGCGCGCTGCTCCGGCTCCCGGCCGCTGCGTCGGCTGCCTGATGCTCTGAGGTGGCCGAAGTGCCGTTTCCGTTCTGCAGGTGGATGCGGACCAGCTCGTACGCAAGGTTGATCTTGGTCATCGCGTTGTGAGACCACTCCTTGCGTTCGGCATTGTAGTCGGGATGATACCGCTTCACCATTCGGCGATAAGACGTGACCAGTTCTTTCTGAGACGAGCTTGGTGTCAGCCGAAGGATGCGAAAAGCGGTTTGCACGGTCATTCCGCGGGTAGTATACTCTACATACCGCAGGTCGAATCAATTGCCGACGGGAAACCCGGCAAATTCACTGGAAATGTTTTGCAACGCGATATATAATCTGTAAAAGGTCAATTGTTTTGGAAGGGGTATTCTAATGGCGATCATGAAGGAACTGTTTGGCGCGTATAACAACAGCGAGCTTCCCAATGAGGGTGGCTATATCGTGAGTTCGTTCTTTGACGAGACATCGACCTACACGAAATACGAGATTACGTCATACAACAACGTCAAAGACATCTACGTAAACGAAGAAGGCATCACGTTTCAGGCGGACGGGAAGAAGATCTTCATTCTCATTGAACCTTCCGACTACGCGAAGAAGCACGAGGAGCCGACCTACCGCGATAACTTCCACAAGATCCCGTACCGATTCAAAGAGGTTGATCTGATCACCTCCGCCCGTCAGGACCGGATCATGGTCGGCAAAGAGCCGGTGATTTCCTATGGGTCGTTCACCATTCTGAAGAGCAAAGGCAACAACTTCTCATACATTTTCTTCGACACGCCGGACCTTCTCAAAGCCATGGAGAGTTTCTTCATGAAGTCTCTGCGCGAAGACGCGCGAGTTCCCCGAACCGATGCGCAGAAAGCGGCCGAGCTGATCACCGACAAAATGAAGATGGTACTCGTCGAGAAAGCGTAGCAAGGTTGCCCGTCACCAAGAACGAAACACCAGGCAGA
>SLTF01000241.1 GCA_007130025.1 Spirochaetales bacterium
AGGGCGGTCACCTGGGCTCCTCCGCCGTGCACCAGCACGATCGCTGCGCGTTCGCGCAGCGCTGCAGCATCGGCGATGAAGTGAGAAAAGGTAGCCTGGTCGCCGGCGGACGCCCCGCCGACCTTGATCACGATCGTTGGTTTTTCATTCATTGGTGTTCTCGAGACTTGAGATGTGGCCGGCGAGTTCTGTCGGCAGGATTCAGAACTCGCCGTAGGTACGTAAGCCTTCGGTTTCATCGAAACCGAAGCGAAGGTTCATGTTCTGGACGGCCTGGCCCGACGCGCCCTTGACGAGGTTATCGATGGCCGAAAAGAGCAGCAACTCCTGGTCTTCCACGTGCCAACCGATGTCGCAGCGGTTGGAGTTTCGCACCCAGCGCGTCTCGGGGATCGTTCCCGCCAGCAGTCGAACGAAGGGACGGGTTCCGTACGCTTCCTTGAACGCGGCCGCGATGCTCTCTTCGGTCACGCCGTCGCGCAGGGTGCACGAGGTGGTCACGGCAATGCCCTGCTTGATGGGCACCAGATGCGGCGTGAAGAGCATCGGTAACTGCTTGCCTGAGCGCGACAGGTGATAGTGGATCTCTGACCAGTGACGATGTTTGGTGCCGGGGTTGTAGGCGTTGACGTTTTCCGACCGCTCGTGAAAGAGCAGATTGATCTGCTCTTTTCGTCCGGCCCCGGAGATGCCCGAGAAGGCGTTCACCACGATCTTGCCCTGGATGAGGCCCTTTCGCGCGAGCGGCAGTAACGGCAGCAGGGTGGCAGTGGGGTAGCAGCCCGGGTTGGCGATAATGTCGGCTTCCAGGATCTCTTTGCCGTACCACTCGGCAAGGCCGTAACAGGAGTCGAGCTGGAGGTCAACGCGGGGCGGCGGTTCGCCGTAGGCTCGGGTGAAGAGTGCCGCGTCCGGCACGCGGAAATCGGCGGAAAGATCGATGACAACCGACTTCCCAAAAAAGGGCTCACATACCTTGGACGAGGTGAGGTGGGGGAGCGCGGAGAAAACCACATCCGGCTTGGCGGCCCGGACCGTTTCCAGGTCGACCAGCGAGCCGTCGCACTTGGCGTGCAGGGCCGCCCCCAGGCCGGGGTCAACCTCACGAAGCGAGGCGCCCGCCCGCGAAGATGATGCGGGCATCACCACGGCCACCTGTGGGTGGTTGGCGAGGATGCGCAGGAGGACCATGCCGGTGTAGCCGGTCGATCCCAGAACGGCAACCTTCATTTCACTCCTCGAAATCGGGCGCTTTTTCTTTCAGCGCCTCGATGAAGGTGGCGCGCGTTGTTCCTTCGCGCAGTACCATAATCACCGTGTCGGCGCCCGCCACGGTCCCGAGGATATGAGCGATGTTCATGTTGTCGAGGGCAAACCCCACGCTGTCGGCGTGACCGGTGAGCGTGCGAACCACCGCGACGCTGCCGGAAAACTCAATGGAGACGTACCCGCGCAGGAAGTCGTCAACGTAGCTGCGCTCGGATTCGCGGCGCTCCTCTTCGCTGGGGAGGGTGTACGCGTACCCGGTCGGGCCTTCAGCGATCTTGCCCACCTTCAGCAGCTTGAGATCGCGCGACAGCGTCGCCTGGGTAACCGAGAACCCCTCACCAACGAGGTGGCGCAGAAGCTGTTCCTGGCTATTGATCTTGTTCGCGCGGATAATCCGTTTAATGGCTTGAAGACGCTGTGGTCGCTCTTTCACCGAAGGTCTCCTGGGTATCGTGCTTCGAATGCACGCAGAGAATATGCAAATACGATCAGCTTAAAACATACCGAAGTTTGATAAAACTATCAATACGCGCGACGGTTTCTGCATAGATATGATCCCGGTGGGCACCGTCGATCTCGGCAAGGAGGATGGCGCCGTCGTTGGGCAGATCCAGCACGCGCACGGTTTCGTCACACCCGTCGGTTACCTCCGCGCACCCGCCGGATGCCAGGCGAACTCGCAGGTCGTCGTATCCGTCAAATCCGATCGTTACCTCCGCACCGCTGGACAGGGGGGCCGGTTTGCGGTGTGCCACCCGGATCGAACGTCCGGATGCACTCTCCAGCAACCACTCGGCACTATCGTGTTCGGTTTCGATCCCCCGGGGTCTTGCCGGCTGCCACCCGAGCCGCGATGCAAACCAGCCGGTGTAGAGCAGCGCAAAGGCGCGCGGCGCGCCGGTCAGGCTCACCGCATCAACCTCATCCACCCGCTCGAGCAGGATCGGGGTGTCGAAGGTCTCCGCCGTGATCTCACAGAGGGGCAGAACGCGCCGCCAGCTGAAGTCGCAGATCGTCACGGAGGTGCCAAGCGTTTGCAGGGCGCCGAAGAGTTCCCGCTCCGGCTCGCCCGCTCGGAGGGAGGCTTCGCTGTCGAGGATCACCGTGTCAGCTAGGTCCAGGAGCGGCGCAAAGTCGGTGCCAACAATTCGATCAAGCCAGACCACGGAGACGGGGATATCGCGTACCAGCATCGGGGCCCAGGTGGAGGGATCAGCCCCGGCGCCGTCGCGACCGTTTTCGATGATTACTTCCTGGAGGCAGACGCTTCGTTTGCCGGCGTCCAGGTAACAGCGCGCCGAAACCGACACACTGCTCTCCGCCGCGCTTCCACGCTTGATGTGAATGACGCGGGCGGCACGTTTGCCAAGCACCGATTCCAGCAGTGCATTTGCCTGCTCAGC
>SLTF01000286.1 GCA_007130025.1 Spirochaetales bacterium
CACCGTGATTGCCGGGATCGAGCTGGAGATCGAGTATGCCGCGCCGGGCGCCTTCCACCTTCTGGGCCTGGGACTCACCCGCAGGTCGTCGGAACTCACGAGCTTTCTCTCCGGGGTTCACATCATGCGACAGGACCGGAACGCCCGTATGGTCGAGCGGATGCGGGCGGCCGGAATCGCGGTACACGAGGACGAGATCGCGGAGTTTGCCGGCGGTGACGTGCTCGCGCGCCCCCATTTCGCGCAGTTTCTCGTGGAGCGGGGCATTGCCCGTTCCATTCAAGAGGCGTTCGACCGCTTTCTTGGCGACGGTAAGCTGTTCTATGAACCCAAAGGAGCGAGCAGTCTGGAGGAGGCGGCCGCCGTCGTTCATTCCGCCGGTGGGGTCGCCGTGGTTGCTCATCCGAAAACCCTCTTCCTCTCGATATCGAGTCTGCGTGAGCGTCTGCGCGAATGGAAGACGCAGGGGCTCGACGGAGTGGAAGCGTACCATTCAAACGCCCGGCTCACCGACTGCCGAAAAATCGAAGCGTTGGCGCGCGAAGAGGGCCTGATGGTGAGTGCGGGCTCCGACTACCACGGCCCGCAACGGGCCGACCGGCGCCTGGGGCGAACCGCTGAAGGGATCGCCATCGAGCACCACTTCGCGAACGGATTCTCGCCGTGGCCCATGCGGACCTCGCCCATGCAGACGGGAGGGATGCCGTGAGCAGCACGCATCCGGCGGCACCTCCGGCGAGTTCCGCGGGGCGGGGACCGGGATTTGTCGAGCGCGCCGGCGCGTCGGTGACCCGGCGCGTATCGGTCATATTCTACGCACTCGGCTTCTTCATCGAGATCCTTCGCGAGACCGTTGCATCGTTTGCACGGCGCAAAGTCGGTAGCCGGGTACTCGCCATGCAGATCCTCTTCACCGGCGTCGAAGCGCTTGCGGTTACCGCGGTCATTGCCGTTGGGCTGGGCGCGGTCATCATCGTGCAGGGCACCAGCCTCCTGCCGCAGTTTGGCCAGATCCAGCTGCTCTACGTGATCTTGATCACGGTGATCACCCGCGAGCTCGGTCCAATCCTCACCGCGGTCATTGTGGCGTCACGCTCAGGTACGGCCATTACCACCGAGCTGGGAAACATGGTGATCAACCACGAGGTGGAAGCCTATATTGCGTCGGGAATCAATCCGATTGCCTATCTCGTCGTCCCCCGCTTTCTCGGAGTCATTATCTCCATGGTTGTGCTGAACCTCTACTTCAATATTTTTGGATTGCTGGGCTCCTGGATGGTGACCCAGCTCATCGCGCCGGTGGAGTTTGTGCAGTACTTCCAGGGACTCTTCGGCGCGCTCTCGGTGGTGGATGTACTCTCGAGCCTGGTGAAGAGCGTGGTTTTTGGGGCCATTGTCTCCACCGTGGCAACGTTTCACGGATTTCGGGTTGAACGATCGAGCACCGAGGTTCCGCAGATGGCCATCAAGTCGGTGGGACAGGGCTTTATCCTGCTCATGTTTGCCAACGCAGTCATTACCCTGGTGTACTACTTATGAGCGATACCACGTTCACCGAGCGGCAGATCCGGGTGAAGTCGGCAACCCTTGTCCGGGACGACTACACCGTTCTCGATGACGCGTCGGTGGTCTTTCCCCGCGGGAAGACCACCATCATCATGGGGCCATCGGGATCCGGGAAATCAACCCTCCTCAAAATTGCTGCGGGCCTCTTCCCCCCCGATACCGGCGGCGTCACCTACGATGGGCTCGACATCACCGCGTCTTCCGGTGAGACCGAGCGCCAACTGCGGCAGCGGCTTGGGTTTGCGTTCCAGGACGGTGCACTCTGGCAGAATATGACCATCTACCAGAATCTGGCACTGCCGCTGCAGTACCACTTTCCGCGCATGGCGCGCTCGGAGATCGATGAGCGCATCAATCGCCTGGTTGCCTCCTTTCCGGTTCGTCGCCACTTTCCCCTTCGACCGGCCGCGCTCTCGGGCGGAGAACGGAAGATCGTTTCGTTTCTGCGCGCCCTCATCCTCGAACCGGAGGTGCTCTTTTTCGACGAACCAACCAGCTTCGTCGACAACCAGTCGGCCGATCGCATCATCGCGGTGCTGGAGACGCAGCGGCGTCGCGGTACGACGCTGATCGGAATCAGCCACAGCGCCGAGCTTACCGCCCGTCTGGCCGACTACCTGCTGGTGATCATCGCGGGGAGAATCAGAGCCTTTGGACCCGTCAAGGAAGTGGTGCAGACGGCCGATCGCGAGGTCCAGACGGTGCTGACGGAGGTACTCGCCGATGCGGCAACCTTTGACGGCGACATCCTTGACTTGCTGGATGGGAGTGATCCATTCTCGTGAGGAGCAGAATGAAGTACGGCGCACCACGACGTGTCCGCACGCGTGCGAAGGATTACCAATTGACAACGCATAGCCCTCCCACTAGACTGGCGGTCAGCCCATGAAGTTCCGGATTCGATTTGTGAACCAGGTGGTAGGGGTGTTCCTGATCGTCGCCCTTGGATTCCTCTTCGCCATCCTGATATCGATCGGTAGCAATCAGCGATGGTTTGCGCGCAACTACCGCTACTATTCGGTTTTCTCCAGCGCAGCCGGGGTCAGCGTGGGACTGCCGATTACCTTTCGCGGCTTTCAGGTGGGCCGCGTTACCGCGGTGCGTCTGACCGAAGACAACGAGGTCCACGTAGACTTCTTCATCCAGGACACCTTTGCCGACCGCGTCTGGGAACATTCGCTCATCCAGCTGGTCAGTAACCCCCTGGGAATCGGCGGTGGTCTGGTCTTCCATCAGGGGATGTTTCCGTCCGACCCCATTCCTGAAGGCTCCCTCATTCCGACAATCACCAGCCCTCAGGGGCGTGAACTGGTGCGGAGCAACCTCGTTCGCTTGCCGGACCAGGACGACACCATCAACCAACTGATCGATCAGGTTGGTCCAATCATGCGTAACGTCGAAGAGATCACCGAGATCCTCACGGTGGTTCTGGCAGACATCGCCGCCACCATGCAGGGAACGGGCGAAGGTCCGATTCAGGATATGGTGAACCAGACCAACCGCCTGCTGCGCGAGGCGGAAACCGTGATGGTGAACGCCGCAACTATTTCGGACAACGTTGCTGCCATCACCGAGGAGTTTCGCGATCCAACCGGCATCGTGCCGCGGTTGCTCGATCCCTCCGGCTCCATCGCCACCTTCCTCGATGACGACGACGCACTCTTCCTGCAGATCGAGGCGATTCTCGAGGGCATGAACCGCAGCATCAACGAAGTGGCCGATTTTGCCGCCTTCGTCAACGCTCAGAGCCCCGAGCTGCTGTTCATGCTCGAGGAGGGCCGCGAGGCGCTGTCGGTTGGCCAGGACGTGCTGGAGGGGCTGCGCAACAACCCGCTGCTTCGCGGGGGTATCCCCGAACGGCGCGAACAGCCCAGCACCACCCGGAGTTTTCGTGATGATTCGTTCTGAACAATCCATGACGGTGCGGACGGCGCTGGTCGCAGTGCTTGTGGCAGGGCTTATGGGCGGCTGCTCCTCGGTACCCAGGCCACCGGAGACAATTGTTGTTCGCCGGAACCGCGCGGCGCAGCTGGCCGAGTTCGGCAACAGCCACTTCAGCCGTGGCCTCTACACCCAGGCCCTGCAGTTCTTTGAACTGTCGCTTCAAGAAAATCAGGCGGTAGACCACCTACCGGGCATAGCCCGCAGCCACAACTCCATCGGCCGCGTTCATCTCGCCACGGGCGAGCTCGAACGGGCGCGAGTCTCGTTTGAGACCGCCCTGACCGTGTCGCGACGCCACGGGCTGGTGCTTCCGGAGACGCAGAGTCTCGCAAACCTCGGCGAGCTCGCACTTCGCACGGGAGACTTGCGCGGCGCGCGAGCCTTCATGACTGAGGGACTCACGCTTGTGGGCGGCAACGATCGAACCACGGAAGGGTCGATTCTCTTGCACAATCTCGCAGAGCTCGAAATGCGCGAAGGGAATCTCACCGAGGCGGAGCGTCTTGCGACCAGGGCGTTGCAGAACAACATGGCCGCAAAACGATACGAAGAGGGCGCGGCAAATCACTATCTTTTGTCGCGAATCGCCCATCGAGACGGGGACAATCGCCGCGCCCTTCACCACGCCCGGGAAGCGCTGTCGTACGACAAGCGCATGGAAAACTCCCCCGGAATCGCTCAAGACCTCGTGGCAATTGCCGAGCTGCTCGCGATCGCCGGCGAAGATCCTCAGGTGATCGCGGATTACCTGGTCCGCGCTGCCGACGTGTACCGCGCGTTGGGCCGGGCAGATCGCGAAACCGCGGTTCTGATGCGCGCAGAAGAGTTGGCCGCCGGGAACGCGGAGACGATGCGACGCATTCGTGCACGACGGGGAGAACCCAATGAGTAATGACGGCGTGTTCCACCGCTTGGGTATGGGATACCGGGTGGTGTTTCGCTCGCTGATCGCACTGGTCGCCCTGATCGGTGCCACCGCAGCGGTGGCGGTTCTGGTGGTGTTTCCGCTCTGGTACAGCGCGAAACACGCGCCTCAAATCTACTCCACCAGCGTCGTTGCGATTCTCGCAGCGCTCATCATGGCGGTTGTGGTGCGTTCCCTGTTCCGTCTTGGGCGCCGGATACGACGCGGAGAGCTGCAACCCGGCGTGTTCCGTCGGCGACTGCGCGCCGTCGGCATGACCGTGCTCACCGTTGCCATGGGGTATCTCGCCGCGGTCCTCGCGGTGCGCGGATATCCTCTCGCGGCGATCGGTGCGACGCTGGTGTTTCTGGTGCTCATCGGTCTCGCGGCCTCCCGGAGAACCGCTTCGCATGCGGGTACCCGATGAATCGAAGCACCCCCGCGCGATGACATCCCCATCGGCGGCGAAGGGCCGATGGCTCGTACTGCTGTTTCTCGGCATGGCGCTCGGGGTCTCGGCCGATTCGCCCTATCCACTCATTGAGCGTGCCCATCACGCAGATCCACTCTTTCGACAGCACCAGGATGCGGTACAGGAATACTACCTGCGTTCCCGATCGGGACGTCCGCATCCCCCGCTTGCGGTGTACCGTTTTGTTCCCAGCCCGGACGACACGCTACTCACCCTGGCGGCCCGGTTTACCCTGCCCTACAGCACACTCGCGTCCATCAACCGAATCACAACCTCAACCATTCCCCCCGGGTTGCCGTTTGTACTGATCCCCTCGATTCCCGGCATCTACGTCCCGGAAGCACCCTCATCCGATCTCGAGCATTTGCTCACCGAGCTTCGCTTTATCGACGGCTCGGAGGGAATACCGGTTTCTCTTCATCCGGCCGCCGGTCCGACACGATTTCGGCTGTTCATTGGTGACGATTTCGACCGCGTTGAGCGACTCTCGTTCTTGAATATTCTCTTCCGCCGTCCGGTCGAAAACATCCGCATTACCTCTCCGTATGGCTATCGCCTCAGTCCCTTTGGGGGAGGCAGGGCGTTTCACGCCGGAGTTGATTTTGCCGCTCCCATTGGGACCCCGGTGCGCGCCTCCCGCGAGGGGCAGGTGACCTCCGTTGGATTTGATCCCGTCTTCGGAAACTTCGTGGTAATCGGCCATCATGGCGGGTACGAGACGTTTTACGGGCACCTTGATTCCATCTCCGTCCAGTTGAATGACGTCGTGGCTTCGAGTATGATGATTGGGACGGTGGGAAATTCCGGATTGTCAACCGGTCCTCATCTTCACTTCGAGATCCGCCTTAATGGAGAAACGAGAGATCCAGCTCAATTGATGCCGGGTCTATACCGATGAACACGCGACCGGTCGTTGTCTGCTGCCTCTGCCTTCTCGCACTCGTCTCACCCGGGGCGGTGTATTCTGAGGTGATACGGGGCCAGGTCATCCCGGTGTCGGTGCCTCGTGGCGAGGTTCCGGCGGGGTACACGCTCGATATCGCCATGGAGGAGATCGCCCCATTGGCGGTTGTGGGAGACCCACGGTTCATCGAGGGAATCCGCATTGAAGTGCAGGTGCCTCGCGCGGCGCGAGCACTTCCGGGGAGCCTTGGCGTGTACCTGCATCGTTCGCTGACGCCTCAGCCTGAGCCCGGGATCATGACCATTCGCGGCGATCGAATCTTTTTTCTTCCCGTACCAACCGCGTCGCGATTCTTCGTCACGATTCCGTTCCGCGATGCCCACGCGTTTCGACAGACCGCGGACACCTACGTCACTGCCGCGGTCTCCCTGGACTCCCTGCCCCTCTCGCTCTCGCTGGTCCCCATCACCAAGGGTATCACCCAGGAAGTGGCGGACGCGCGATTCACCGTAACGGTGGAGCCGATTGTGGTTGATCGTGGCGCGCTTCTGGTGGTGGTACGCGCTCCCAACGGCGAACGCGTCGCTCCCACCAGCGAAGACTCCCGAGAGTTTACTTTACGGCTGAACGGGGCTACACTGGAGTATACCGACGCGGACCGGCTTCTCCCGACGGGGTTACACCGGTTGACTCTGGAGTCTGAGAAGTATGAAGCGCACGAGGTTACCGTTGGTGTTGAACGAGGGCGAGTGGAACGGGTTGAGTTCCAGCTCAGGCTACCGCGCTCGGTTATCCGGTTTGACGCCCCGCGGGGCGCGGAGATCTTTGTCAATGGAGAGACGGTGGCGTACGAAGAGCGAACGGTTTCTTTGACACCCGGTGACCACCTCCTGCTGTTTCGCGTTGGAGAGTACACAATCAGCAGACGGTTGACGGTTGAACCACGCAAGAATTACGATATTTCGCTTGGGTTCAACATTGTGATTCAGGAAAACTAAACTAATCTCGTCGAGAGACGATAATAGGATTGTCGGTTACGATATAGTTCCCCTCCCAGTTTACTATATTAAACCGATGACCGATCTTGGGCCGGCTCTGCAGAGCCGGCCCTCTTTATTGACAGGCAACGGCCTTGACAAAGCAAATTGTCATCCGTACTGTTCAGGTATGGCGTTTCATCCCCGGCGACAGGTCGGAATAACAATCGCCGTCGTGATCACCGCCCTGTGCGCGGTTGCCATCGGCGTCACCACCGGATTTGTTCTGGCATCCGTCCGGAACACTCCCAATATTGATGTATTCGGCACTCAGATCGAAGCGCTCCCGTCGCAGGTTCTCGACCGGGAAGGTCGTCTGATTACCCAGTTCTTTTCCGAAGAAAAGCGTGAACTCGTTCCCATCGATGAGCTCCCCAAGCATCTTATTTTTGCCCTGATTACTCGAGAAGACAGCCGTTTCTTTGAGCATCGTGGGTTCAGTATTCAGGGTACCTCACGTGCCGCGTTTAACCTGCTGACCAACCGGTACGTCTCAGGCGGAAGCACGATTACCCAACAGCTTGCCGGCTACCTGTTTGCCGACCGCAGCGAGTTTTCCGTCATGCGGAAGCTGCGCGAGCTCTGGTGGGCATTTCAGATCGAGCGTCAGTGGACGAAGTACGAGATTCTCGAGCGATACTTGAACACCATGTTTTTTGGACACGGGAATTACGGCGTCGAAGCGGCCTCGCAATTCTTCTTTGGTCACTCCGCACGTGATCTCACGGTTGCGGAATCGGTGATGCTGGTGATTCAGCTGGCAAATCCCTCGCTGTATTCCCCGATCCGCCGCCCGAACGAGGCGCGGAGCATGCAACGGCGAATCCTTGACCAGATGATCGATGCGGGATTTGTCGCCCGCGAAGAGGCTGACTACGCCTTTGCTGAGTATTGGGCAAGTTATGACTTCACGCGCTCCAGCACATCCACCGCCTTCTTCGATCGCGAAGACCAAGCTCCCTACTTCAGCGAATTCGTCCGGTTTCAACTACAGAACGAACTCCTGCTCGGAAGCCTCGATATCAACCGGGATGGATTCATCGTACACACGACGTTGAACCTCGATCATCAGGCGTCCGCGGAGCGCTTTTTCCGCGCCGGTCTTCAGCAGGCAAATCGGATATTCCGCAGCAACATTGCAACTCAGGCGGCCCAGGGAGACAGTTTTGTCCCCGTCATTGATCTGCTGTCGCTCGCCTTCGACATTCCCAACATGCGGGTAGCCGACGCCAAGCAACGTCAGGACGCAGTCAACCTCTACCGTACCCAACTGAATCCCGTTGTCGAGATGGTATCGTTGCTGTTTGGTCTGGATGAACAGGACGAGCTCCGGTCGGTCGCTCGCGTATCGCGCGCCCAGTCTGCCCGGCGGGAACAGGAGACAACCGTTGAAGGCGCGATGATCGCAATTGAAAACGACACGGGCCACATTCTGGCAATGATCGGCGGAAGCGGCTTTGAAGCACGCAACCAGTTCAACCGCGCGACCGATGCTACGGTGCAGCCCGGGTCGGCCTTCAAACCGCTTTACTACGCCGCAGCCATTGAGGACCGAGCGGTTACTCCGGCAACGATGTTTCACGACTCTCCGGTCGTGTTCTGGAATGACGACGGCACCCCCTATACTCCGCGAAACTTTCGCGGAGAGTGGCATGGCCCGGTTCTGGTTCGCGATGCCCTCGCCACGTCGATGAACGTGCCGAGCCTTCGTATTCTGGAGCGCATCGGATTCACCTCGGCACTCAATACCTCCGGACGCCTGCTGGGGATTCCCGAGGCAGACTTCACCCGCAGGAACCTGGTTCGCAAGTATCCCGTGGGCCTGGGCATCGTGACCGTTTCTCCCCTCGAAATGGCGAAAGCGTTTGCCGTTTTTGCCAACCAGGGCCGGGAGGTTGTGCCAATTGCGATTCGTTTCATCGAAGATCGAAGCGGCCGCATCGTATTGGAACCCGAACGGGACCTTCGCATCCAGCAGCAGCGCCGTGGCGCCGAAGCGCAGATTCTCTCATCCCAGACCGCCTACGTCATGACGGATATGCTCCGAACGGGAGTCCAGCGGGGAACCCTTGCCGGAGCCTCCCGCATTGCCGGCGGTTTTCGTCCGGACATCCCCATGGCAGGAAAAACCGGTACCACCCAGAACTGGGCGGACGCATGGACCGTTGGGTATTCCCCGTACATCACCACCGCGCTCTGGTACGGGTTTGACCGGGGCGGAAACTCGCTGGGTTGGAACCAAACCGGTGCGGTCACCGCGGGCCCGGTGTGGGCGCGGTTCATGCGCGAGATCCATGCCGACCTTCCGGCACGCAGCTTTACCCGACCCAACGACGGCATCGTTGAGGTTACCGTCAGTTCCCGATCCGGCCTCCTGCCAACCGAGCAGTACCGGGGTGCAACTCGAACCGAGGTATTCGTGGCCGGTACCGAGCCGCGTCAGTTCGATACCATGCAGGAGTTTGAAGAAGAACAACGAGCCGTACTGGTGAATCGCTTGCGCAGCAACATCGAGAACACCGCCTTTTCGGTCTCAGGACCGGTTTCGGCTCCAGGGCGCTCGGTTCGCCTCGATATCGATCTCGATCTGAACGATCTTCGACAGACAACGGCGGGCTCATCATCGGAGTTCCTCTTCGACGAAGATGACGATGACTTCTTTGGGGGGAATCCCCTGCTCGATTAGAGCGCCACGGAACCAGGATGAAAAAACGCACCGAGCGAGCCGAAGACGTAATCATTCAAGCCGACGTGAAGGGCATAACCATCCGCAAGCGGGTTCGGCGAAGTCTGGGAGATATTGCTCCGCTTGCGGAGAGCCTTCGGAAGCATGGTCTGCTCAACCCGATCGTCATTACGCCCAAACACGAGCTGATCGCGGGCCATCGACGGCTCGAAGCTGCACGCCGACTCGGATGGCACACCATCCCCGCGCGGATCGTCACCGAGACCGACCGGATTGAACTCATTGAGTTGGAGCTCGATGAGAATATCCACCGAAAAAATCTGAACACCGACGAACTTGCCGACGCCTATATTCGCCTCGACAAGATGCGAAACCCCGGTATTCTGGTTCGCTTCTGGAACTGGCTGGCAAACCTGGTCCGCCGTATCTTTCGCCGACCGCCGCGGTAACCCTCACCGAAGCCGCCGATCCCGTCGCAACGCCTTTTATCGCGCGGCGCCTGTCCGCCGCCTTTCTCGCAGCGCGCTCATCGCCGCGAGACGTCGTCGAGCGAAAGCGCCGAGATGGAACCGTCGGGCCGCTGAACAAAGATAAACTCACCGGCAATGGTCATCTGGGTGTAGGGATCAACCGAGATTGACGAACGCTCAATCAGTTCCAGGTTTCCCGAGAACTTGCCGAGATACCAGACACCCCCATCACGAACCACGGCAAACACCTCACCACGGTCCGGACGGGGTACCACAATGCTCTCCGCGAAGAGTTCCGCCGGTGACACCACTACGGGCTCCAAGGAGGTTGAATCTACACGAATCAACCGGGCAACCCCGTTCTGCTCGGCGATCAACAGATGTTCGGTTCCCCACCGGTGAATCATGCGACTGGTCACCCGCTCGAGCGACGACTGCCGCAGCACCACGGCCGAGGCGCTGTCAATGACCACCAGACGACCAACCGGCCTGCCGTCCCGCAGCGAGGTCTGAACAAAGAGCACCTCCTGCGTCACCGCGGCAACCGGTGCGCGCTCCATGACCGTTCGAGTGTCTTCGGCGACCTCGTCTCGCAGTTCCCGGATTCGCTCCGTCCGTTCGGC
>SLTF01000340.1 GCA_007130025.1 Spirochaetales bacterium
ACCGATGGCAGCTTCGGAGCGACGACCAGGTGCGCGCCGAGCTGACCTCACTGCGCGGCGTGGGCCCGTGGACCGCCGACATGATGCTGATCTTCTTTCTGCACCGCCCCGACGTACTGCCACTGGGCGATATCGGTCTGGTGAACGCCGCGGCCCGCCTCTACGGGTGGGACCGAGAACAGCCACGTGAGCGGGCCCGGCTTCTTGCAGCGCACGCGGAGCGCTGGCGTCCCTGGCGGACCGCGGCCACCTGGTTCATCTGGCGCGACCTGGACGCGGAGCCGGTGGTGTATTGAACTCGCTCCACCGCGACGGCGGTGTGACCGGAGGGCGCTTTGACATGGGCAGCGGTGACCGGTAGGATCGCGGGGTGATGTCGAATTCGCAACCGGTGTTTACTCCTCATCTCTCCGTCGTGGCCTTTGACTTCGGCGGCACCCTCGAACGCGCCGACTGGGACGAGGCCCGTGCTCTGAACGCAGCGGGCGGGCTTCTGCGTGACGTGCGCGCGCTCGGCGTCGTCGTTCCGGCCACCATCAGCGATGCGCCGTCGATGCTTGAGGCAATCGTTGCGGCCTACGAGGTCGACCGTCGGCGTCGCGAAGGCTCGTTGCGCGAAAGCACCACCGAGCAGCTGTGGGCGGACATCTTGGGTGATCCGCCGGGCGATGCGCTCGCCGGCCACACCGAGCGACTCACCGTGTTCTTCGAAGAGAACGCCTACGTGCGAACCCCGGTCGCGGGCGGGCGGGATACCCTTTCGGCGCTGCGCGATCGCGGCATGCGGCTCGCCGTCATCAGCAATGTGATTACCCGAACCCGGGTCCCGAAGGCGCTGGCTGAGTGCGGACTGGCGGAGTTCTTTGAGCGGGTGGTGATGAGCTCGGTCTACGGCGTGCGCAAGCCGCACCCGGCGGTCTTCCACCACACGGCGGCACTCCTGGGGTGTGCGGTGAGCGACATGGCCTACGTGGGTGACCGCGTAAACCGCGATGTGCTCGGTGCGCGGCGCGCCGGTTGTGGGGCGGCAATCCTGTTTACCGGGGCGGAGGACTTTCTGCCACGCACAGCGACCGCGGGTGGTCGGCCCCGGCGTGCGGAGCAGGACGCGTTCCCGGCGCCGTTCTTCGAACCCGACCTGAACACCGACTCCCTCGATGAGATCGCAGGCTTCATCGAAACGCGCCGGCGCCCGGCTTCTACCCCTACTTCTATTCTTCCGACCGCGGACGGTGCTCGGTTCTCCGCGCTGCTCTTCGATGCCGCGGACATCCTGTATTTCCGACCAAACGGCAACGACCGGGTGCGTGCGCTGCTGAAAGAGCAGGGGATCGCGGTGGAGACGCTTCGCACCCCCGATCCTGCCGCAGTGGCCGAACTCCGACGGCAGGCCAACGAAGGCACCATCGACGCAACGGAGCAGCGCCGCCGGATGCTGGCGTTGCACGGGGTAACTGATCCGGAGGACGTGGCGCGCACGCTCCGGGCGCTGGAGACTCACAGCAACGACGTGTGCACCACCGACGGCGTTCCCGAGACACTCGCCGAGTTGAAGCGACTCGGCGTTCGGCGTGCGGTGGTCAGCAACACCGCGTTGCCGCTTGCGAAGAAGCTCGAGTTCTTCGAGCACGGCGGCTACGGCCACCACTGGGACGCGGTGGTGCTGTCGTGCGATGTGGGCATCGCCAAACCGGATCCGGGGATCTACCGAGTTGCCGTGGAGCGGCTTGGAGTGGCGCCAACGATGGCGGCCTTCGTGGGACACGAACAGCACGAGCTTGACGGTGCCCGGAAGGCCGGCCTCGCGACGATCGCGTTCAACGGCGAGGGATTGAACGCCGACCTGACCATCATCCGCTTTGCCGATCTACCGGGCCTCATCGCGGTCTGAAGCCACGAAGCGGGGCAACGAAAAAGCACAGTTTTCGCATCACTTCTGAAGGTCTGCGTACCGCTGATTGACCCGTTGGTGCTGGGTTTGTAATCTTTCAGTATGAGCATGACGGCAGCGAAGATTATTGCGGAGGCGCTTTCTCTCTCCCCACAGGCACGTGCGTTCGTTGCTGAACGCCTCCTGGAGAGTCTTGATGTCGCTCCCGGGGAAAATCTAACTCCCGCGTGGCGTGACGAGATAAACAAACGGTGCCGGGAGATGGACGAGGGGACGGTAGAGCTTCGTGACGCGGCCGACGTTTTCGCGAAGGCTTACGCGGCGCTTGAATGAAGCTCGTTCGTTTTCATCCCGAGGCTGAAGCGGAGATGTTCGACGCGGCGATGTGGTATGAGTCGCACCAAGAAGGGCTCGGAAAGCGATTCCTCACCTCCGTGCAGGACGCCCTCCACAGGATCGCACTGAATCCTGAGACATACCCAAACGTCGAGGGCGATGTTCGCCGGTGTCTTGTCAAGGTATTTCCGTACGGTGTCCTCTTCCGCATGAAGGCTGATGTCGTCTCGGTGATGGCTGTGATGCATCTCCACCGGGAACCGGGATACTGGAAGACTCGGGCGCCTGAACAGCCGACCTGACCATCATCCGCTTTGCCGATCTATCGGGCATCATCGCCGTCTGAGCCCGGTGGGCGAAACACGGGAGATTGGCGCGGATGCCCGGACGCCGAGGGCGGCGGCAATAATGAGCGCGGTCCCCGCGAGCTGGGACGCGCCTGCGTGATCGCCGAAGAAGATCACGCCGATCACTACCGCCACCAGCACCTCAACGGTGCCAACAATGGCGGCTCTCCCCGATTCAACCTGGGACAGTCCCATGGCGTACACCATATACGCACCAACGGTGGGAACCGCGATGATCCCCGCTGCCCAGAGGTACACCGGCAAGCTGCTCCACGGGAACGGCGTCGGATCGATGAGCACCGCCGGCGTGAGCGCGATCGCCGCCGCGGCAAAGGTGTAAACCGTAACCGTCTGCGCGCCATACCGCTGCAGAGCGAATTTCCCCACGACGGTATAGAGGGAAAACGAGAGTCCGGCGAGCAGGCCCAGAATCGTACCCTGGACGCTCAGGCGGACACCCGAATCGCCACCGATCACACCCGAGACCGCGACCACCCCAACGAACATCGCCAGGAGGCAGAGAATCTTCGGTCCGGTGATCCGTTCACCAAACAGCAGTCGAGCAAATATCACGACGAAACCCGGCGATGTGTAGAGCAGTACGACCGCCGCCGACATTCCCACGGACCGGATAGCGCTCAGGTAACTCCACTGGAACACCGCGATGCTCACCGCGCCGGTAAGAATGAAAAGCCGGACATCGGCCGGTCGACGCAGCCGCAACCGATGGGGCGCAGACCGAATCATCCAGACGAGGAGTACGGCCGTGCCTCCGACCATGCGCAGCGAGGCGATCTGGATTGCGGAGACCCCGCGAGCCGAGAGTCCGTTGACAAAGATACCGACGCATCCCCAGAGGGCCGCACCAAGGGTAACGAAGAGGTATGCTCGCGATTGAGTCATGGTTCTGAGTGTAACACGTTTTCCGGGACACGGCTTCGTTTCACCAAGCTTTGGGGCACGTATGGTAGAATGGCAGCATGAACGACCTTGGCAGCAGCAGCCCACACTCCGCAACGTCGCCGCCGGCAGACCCCTTCCCCGATTCTGATCCGGTCCGTTCGCTTCCGGCCGGCAGTCTGGTAGAGATCCGTACCCGTAAACCGCAGTTTCCCGTGGGCGACGAGCTCCAGTCGTACCTTCGACGCTACCAGCGCAGCGAAGCCTTCGACGTGGTCTACGACGACCTATTGCGGTTCACCGAGAGCATTCCGCGCAAGACCCCCGATGGTGAAGACAGCTACTGGGAGGTGGTACTCTATTCGCCGGCGGATACCGAAGAGCTGCATCGCGAGCTCACGCGCATCTACGCGTACATGAAGACCCCCGAGGACCCAAGTTTCACCAACCATCTCTTCATCGAACGGGTTGAGTTCTGCCGCTTCGGCAACTCGAAGCCGTTTCGGATCAAGGTGGTCAATCGATACAACGACAACCACGACTACTACTACGTGAAGAACACCGACGCCTCGCGTGCGTACGGGTTGGAGCTCGAGCACATCCTGGCGCCCAATCGCATCAACTTTCTGGTGCACGGCAGTACCCTGATCGAAGAGCACATCACCGGCATTCCCGGCGACACCTTTCTTGCCGGCGGAGTTCCCACCGATGCACGAAGCCTTACCCGGGTGGCCAAGGAGTTCGTGAAGTTCAGCGAGCGCTCCTTCGCCAAGCTCCTCGGTGACATGCGGGCGTACAACTACGTGATCGTGCTGACGCAGGACTTTGACATGGCGCAGTATCGAGTGCGCGCCATCGATTTTGATCAGCAGAGCTACGAAGGCGACATCCGGATCTATCTGCCGCAGTTCTACAAGGAGAACCGCGCCGCGGTGGACATCGTCTGGAGAAACCTTTCGCCGGAGACCATCCGTCAGTATCAGAAAGAAGAGCGAAGCCTCATGGCGCGGCGGCTCGACGCGTCCCGCGAGCGGGTAGATGCCCTGCTCACCTGCATGAGCAACGACGCCATCTCCACCCCCGACCGGGTACAGCAACTCGCCGCGGATCTTGCGCGCTACCACCGCGATCCCGGCTTCGAAACGCTGCGCGATATGGGCCGCCTGACGCGTCGCCATCTGCTGACGATGCTGCGGCGGCTTGAAGCAAACTGAGGAGGAACCATGGCACTTACCATCGAGTATCTGGGCCACTCCGGCTTTCTGTTGTCGGACGGTGCCCACACCCTTCTGGTGGATCCATTTCTGACCGGAAATCCGCGCGCCGTGCACGATCCGGCAAAAATCGATACCGACTTCATCGCGCTGACCCACGGACACTCGGATCACGTCGGCGATACGGTGGCGATCGCGAAGCGCACCGGCGCCACGGTGATCGGGGTCTTTGAACTGGTCAACTGGTTGGCAGCTCAGGGCGTGAAGTCGGTGGAGCCGGGTAATCCCGGCGGACGGATCACTACGCCCTTCGGCTGGGTGGCGTTCACCCAGGCCTTTCACTCGGCGTCTATTGATGGCATCTACATGGGCAACCCGTGTGGCCTGGTCATCTCCATGGGCGGTGTGGTTTTCTACCACGCCGGAGATACCGATCTTTTCGGCGACATGAAGCTCATCGGCGAGATCTACCGGCCGACCGTAGCCGCCCTGCCGATCGGCGATCGCTTCACCATGGGTGCCGCCCTTGCTTCACGCGCCGCCGATCTGATTGGTGCGCCGCACGTCATCCCCATCCACTACGCCACCTTCGGGTTGCTGGCGCCCACCGCCGAGGGTTTCGCGCCGAGCCGTGCGGCAGTTCACGAGCTGCAGCCGGGCGAACGCTGGACGGTTGAGGGCTAAGCGCTCCACGACACCGCAACGCGGCGCACGACCTCGGCTGCCTCGTCGACCTGTGATGCCGTGACGTCGAGATGGGTGACGGCGCGCAGGCGGTTTGGACCGACCACGGAGAACTGCACACCATGGGCGAGGGTCGCCTTGGCGAAGCCGGACGCATCCGCAACCTGAAAGAAGACCATGTTGGTGTGCACCGGCTCCACGGTCAGGCCGGGAACTCCCGCGATCGCCTCGGCGAAGCGGCGGGCGTTCCGGTGATCCTCGGCCAGCCGATCGATGTGGTGGTCCAGAGCGTACAGCGCCGCCGCGGCGATCACGCCCGACTGCCGCATGGCCCCGCCAAACTGGTGCTTGAAGCGCCACGCCCGTCGGATGAAGTCGGCGCTTCCGGCGAGGGCCGCGCCCACCGGCGCCCCGAGTCCCTTGGTGAAGTCAATCCAGACCGAATCGAAGAGCGCGCAATAGTCGGCAGCGGGGACTCCGTCGGCGACCACGGCGTTGAAGAGTCGCGCCCCGTCGAGGTGACTTCGGAGCCCGTGCTTCTCCGCCGTGGCGCACACGTCGCGCATGGCTTCGAGCGGCCAGACGACGCCGCCGGGAAGGTTCGCGGTCTGCTCCAGGACAACGGCGCGTGACGGCGGGAAGTGGTTGTCGTCGGGCCGCAGCGCTTGGAGCATCTGCGCGGCGGAGAATACGCCGTCGGTACCGGTGACGGTGGTGATGTTCACCCCGGAGAGTGCGGCTGGTCCACCGGACTCGTAGTGACGTACGTGGGCGCTGACGTCGGTGATGATCTCGTCGCCCGGGGCGCAGTGTACCCGCAGTGAGATCTGGTTGCACATCGTCCCCGACGGAAGGAAGAGCGCGTCTTCGGTACCGAGTAGCTCACAGACGCGCTCGCGCAGCCGATTAACGGTGGGATCCTCCCCGCGCTGTTCGTCGCCTACCTCGGCCTCGGCCATGGCCGCACGCATTGTCTGAGTTGGTCGGGTGACGGTGTCGCTGAAGAGGTCGATGCGCGGCGGCACGATGGAGGTACGAAAACGGTCGGAGGATGTGTGGTTGGATGTCATGGCCGAAGTATGGTACGCAAAGAGAAACTGCACAACCGTGCAGGCGGAGGAGCGCATGAACGTACGACCGATGAACCCCGAAGAGAGCCGCGAAACCAGGGGTGTGGCACGCCGCTGTTTTGGTGCGTTTGCAATGATCTTTTTCGACTTTGGCGCGCACACCCTGGTGTGTGAAGAGGACGGACGGATTCTGGGCGGGGCTGCGCTCGGCCGGTTCAGCGCCGGGGAGCGTGAGGGTGGCGTGGTGAAGTGGATCTTCACCGCACCGGACGCGCAGGGACGGGGCGTGGCAAACCAGCTGCTCGCCGCGGCGATGGCGTGGTTTGACGAGGAAGCGTGCACCGACGTGTTCGCGTGCATCGAAGGCTACAACACCGCCTCGAGCAACCGGTTCTTTGATGCCGGGTTTCGCCCGATGGGGTTCCGCGACCAGATCGCGCGGTTTGGGTCCCACCTTCCGCGCGTCTGGCTGAAGTCGTTCCACGTCATTGATGTTGGCCACTTCCTCTGGGTTCGCACCTCCGACGGGGAAACGGCCGACGCTTCGGCCGGTGGGGCGAGCACTGCGACGCAACTCGCGGGGTGGAGTGTGACGGTAGTTCTGAATGCTGTGATGCTGGCGATGGTGACCGTCAGGACGGGCGGACCGGGATCGATCACCGCCGAGCGTGCCCTGCACCTGCTGGTTGCGGTGACGCTGCTGTTCTCAGTGCGCATCGCGGCGATGTTGCTCACCGCCCGCGTGGTGAAGTTGCCGCTGCGCTACCGGCCCTGGGAGACCGGGCTCCTGCTTTCAGGGTTAGTGGGAGTGCTGTTTGGCGGCATTTTTCTGATTCCCGGTTCGGTGTATCCGCGCTCACTGCGATGGCGCTACAGGGAGCTTCTGCCGAAGCTCGGCCCCGTCGCGGCGATGGGGGCAGGAGAGCTGGTCAGCCTGGGTTGGGTGCTCTGGTTGCTGACGCGGTTTGTCGATCCGGGAGTCGGCTGGTACGGGGCGCTGGCTACCGCTGCGGCGCTTACGCGGGTAATGCTGGTTTTTGACGTGGTGCTGCCGGTCTTCCCGCTGGTCTGCTACAACGGCCGCCGCGTCCTGGACTGGAAACCGGCAATCTGGGCACTGCTTGCCGCCGCTTCGGGAGCGCTGCTGGTAGTGAGCGCGATGGCGCGGTGAGTGTTCTCGGTACTGTCTTCAGGGGCTGTGCAGGACAAACGAAGCCGATTCCGGCGCACTGATCGCGGTTGCGGTTCCCGAGGGATCGATCACGGTGATTGTCCCTTCGTGAACCGTGGCTCCGCGTCGGCTCACGGTGAACGCCGCGTCCGTGGCTCGAACAGTGAACCCGCCGGCCTCAACCGACACGTCGGCGTCTGCGTGGACATCAATCCGTCCGGCGTGAAGGAGGATGGCGGTCTCGGGCAGGACCGAGGTTACTTTGATCTGCGTGAACGCCGCGACATCAAGCCTGACTCCGTCGCGCTCCGCGGTGATGGAGCTGTCGCGCCAGGTGGTCAGGGTTGTTTCCGCTCCAATCGGGCGACCGATGACCGCCCGTCGCCACGACGCATCGCCCGCACGCAGCTCCGCCTGCCCCTGAGAGCTGGTTACCTCGAGCGCGTGGAGGGCTGCCGATCCGGCCAGCAACCACGCAAGTACCGCGGCGACACGCGCCACCGAGGTTCCCATCGGTTGTCGCCTCACAGTTGTACCCTCCCGTGAAAACGAAGCACGCTCCGGGTTGGATCGCTGCCGAAGAGCAGCGCCGCTTCCGCGGAGAGCTCGACCCCATCGATCGGAACGACGGCAACGGCCGGATGGAGCTCGACGCCCAGGAATCGCCCGTTCGGTTCAATCCCGGTGCGCTCACCGGCACGCCCGCTGGGCACCCCAATCACCCTGAGGGCAAGCTCCGGGCGCACAAGGCCACCGCGATCGCCCAGGGCGATGGTGGTGGCGGCGCCAACCTCGCCGACAACCGTATCGGAAGGAGGTTCTGCGTATACCGCTGCAACCGGGGCACCCGCGGTGGCAGGGAACCGGGTGCTTCCGTTCATCCCTCCGGCGTAGAGCGATTGTCCCCAGACCTCTTGCAGCCAGCGCCCACCGGTCCGGTACAAAAGCCGTGTCTCGATCAGCGCGGCAAATCCCGCATCGTCCTCGACGGTGGCGCTTACCCACGCGCCGTATGCGGTTGTGCGGTGAGTCAGGCTCTCGCTGATGGGACCATTCACCACAACACCACCGGCAACCGAATCGGATCGGCCGGCGGGCGTCGGCTGGGCAATGGTGCCAATCACCACAAACGCCGTATCCTGCCGCCCGGCCAGCGGTGTTCGCTCCACGTCGCCAATGAGTACCACTGGACCGAGAAGCTCCGTTTCGCTTCCCGCCGCTACCAGACCGTTGATTGAGTCATCGACCAGGCGCAGAGACGCCGCGGCGAGCTGAACTCGAGTCCCGGGCCACCGCAATCTCAGCGAGAGCCCATCAGCGAGTTGATGGTACTCAAGCGCGTCGCGATTGGTGAAGAGCAGGTCGGAAGGTTCACGGAGGGCAATTCTCCCTAACTCGCCGGTTATCCACGCTCCCTGTATGTGGTCCGGGATGAGGAGGAGTTCGATGCCGGTCGGGCCAGGGTAGAGCACGAGCCCATCTTCCCGCGCAACAAAACCAAACTGCCGCTGCGCAGAGTAGGCAACACCGAAGGCTGCGCGATAGGTCAGCAGGCCACGATCGAGCTGTTGCGCCACCGCGAAAGAGAGCGATGCTTGATCGATCGCCGAAAAGACGCCGCCGGAGCCGTCTCCCGCGCGGGCGCTTCGGTGGGTGGCCGCGAACGACCAGTCATGGCCAACGATCTGTGCGAATACCGCCACCGGTGCCCAAAGCAGCGCCACCAGCATCACGGTCCCGATGATCGCTGGTCGCCACGGATGGCTGGGTGGGCGTCCGGCGAAACGGGAGGTGCTCATCGTCGCATGACTCCGCGTTGAACCGGCGTTCCCTCGGGCAGGAGCGCCGCGGATCCCGCGTCGCCCTCGTGAAGTCGATGCACCAGATCGATGATGTCGTTGCCGGGAATAATCTGTCCCGGCCGCTCCCAGGACGCAAAGAACCCCCGGTTCTGGAGAACACGGAAGGCAGACGCGGGTGCGGGGAGAACCTCGTATCGTAGATCCCCGGCGAGTCCGAAGAGCTGCATGGTAAGCAGGGCAACCTCTCCCTTCGTTGCCGCCGCAGTACCGCCAGGGACGCGATATCCCAGGGATACCAGAAATCCGTCGATTGCGGTCACGGTATCCTGGGGATCGACGATGCCGGCGGCGGCGGTAAGAAACTCCTGAGCACGCGGAAGCGGAATGGAATCGCGGCCCGCAAGGGTCGCCATCATCTCGCCGGTTTGGGCGCTCGCCCATCCGGTTGCCATCACTACCAACGCCGCACCGATCACGTATCCTCGATTCATCTCGACCGCCAACATATCACGGTGCCGGGCGACGGCACAATCCCGACTTCAATACTCAGGATTGACGGAGAGCCCTTGCAATGGGTACAAAACAATCAACGAGTATGCAAAACCAAACGCCGAACGAGAACCCTTCGCACTCTGTGTCCGATCCGTTGGACGCATCAAGCGGGCTGACCGAGCAGGAGCAGCAGGAGATTCGCGCCCATATCGAGGCGGTGGCCGGAGAAAACCGCATTCCGGTTGACAGCGATGCCTTCCGGCTTGCCGGCGCGTCGCGAGGATTTGCGCTTCCGTTGGCGGTGCTCTGCATTACGCTCGTTCTGGTCGCCGGTTCCGTGCTTACCATGCACCGGCTGTTTACCCGCGACGAACGACTGATCCGGCAGACCGCGGGCGAGTTTGTGAGCGTAGAGGGGCGGTTGATTCGGGCACTTCGCGAAGAGTCCCGCGACCAGCTCAACGCAAAACAGCGGGAGATCTCCACCATCCGCTCCCGGCTCGCTCAACTCGAGGCCGAGCAGGCTGCGCTTGAAGCAGATTTTGACCAGCGAATCGCGGCCCGCGAGGCGGAGATCCGCGAAGAACTCGAGCGGGAAATTGTGGCGGAGCGGTCGCGGTTGATTGCCCAGGGACTGGGAAGCGCGGAGATCGATCGTCTCATGGAGCAGTTTGAGACCGAACGGGG
>SLTF01000244.1 GCA_007130025.1 Spirochaetales bacterium
CTCGCGCGCGCGGTCGATCGCGATTACGATTGCTGGTGGCTCCCGGATGCGGTTGATCTATCGCGACGACGGAGTGGGCTCGAGCCGGATCCGCGAGGGGCTGGGACTGAGCGGGATCCGGCGACGGATTGAGGCGCTTGGCGGCACCATAGCGGTGTCGGGGCACGACGGCTTCGCCGTGCGATGCGTGGTACCGCTGGAGGGGAGCGATGGATAAGATCCGCGTGGCCGTCGTGGACGACGACGGACTGATCAGGGACGGACTGGGTGCGATCCTGGAGACCCACGATGACATGGAGTTCGTGGGCGCCGCCGCCGACGGAGCAGCCGGAGTGGAGCTCTGCCGCCGCAACGCTCCCGACGTGGTGCTGATGGACGTTCGAATGCCCGTTGCCGACGGCGTTGCCGCAACCGCCCGGATCAAGGCGGAATTGCCCCACATCAAGGTGATCATCCTCACCACCTTTGACGACAGCGACTACATCCGTGGCGCGATTGAAGCCGGCGCCGAGGGCTACATCCTCAAGAGCTCCGCCGCCGATGCCATCGTAGAGAGCGTCCGCGCGGTGCACCGCGGAACCACGGTGCTCCAGACCGAGATCGCCCGCCGACTCGCCGGCGTGCTGCGGGATCCGTCCGGCGGCGGCTCCGATCCCGGCGCCGGGGCGACACCCGGCGGCATCGCAACGCTCGGCCTGGCCCCACGCGAGATGGAGGTCCTGACGCTGATCGCCGAGGGGCTCTCCAACAAGGAGATCGCCGGACGGCTCAACCTGTCGGACGGGACGGTGCGCAACTACGTGTCGGACATGCTGGTGAAGCTCGATGTCCGCGACCGGACGCAGCTGGCGATTCTGTATTATCGGAGTGTCTGAGGGACCCTGCCGGGCATACCGCTGGAGGAAGCGAACCGGCTCTTCTACGATGACGCCGTGATGCTCCTTCAGATGAGGTCGTCTATCGAGCCGAACTCGACTGCGCCGGCTGATTCTCGGACTTCGAATGCCTCGACGATACCGCGGTCCTGATGGTCTTCGTAGAGCTCCCAGAGTGCCTTCTTGATTACGGCGGATGTATCAGCGTGATACACCTTTTTCAGGTATTCGAGCGCCTTCTCTTCGTTCTCATTGAACCGAACGGACGTTACTCCCATAGTCTGTATACCTCATCGCGGGTTGAATCCTTTGTACGACAGATTCGTGCTTGGAGCAACCGAGCTGTAGTGAACAGGGGTTGTCAACGCCGCAGGAGACATCCACACGCGATGCGGTTTCCCGGTATACTCGGTCGCCTATGGACGTCCGGCGGCTGCTTCCTTCGACCATGCGCAACGTGATTCGGCTGGGGACTCCCCTGCTCTTCGGGCAGATTACGCACTACCTTCATCAGATTGCCGACAGCGCCATGCTTGGTCATTTTGGCCGGGGCAGTCTGGAGCTGGCCGCGATTGGCATTGCGGGGCTGGCGACCTGGGTGCTGCTGACCTTTCTCTGGCCGCTGTCAAACGGGGTGCAGGCGCTGGCGAGCAGGCGGTTCGGACGGCAGCGTCCCGGTGCGGCGGAGGACCGCGCGCTGACCGGGCAGGTGCTGGACAACGGCGTGATCGCGGTTGCGGGGGCGATTGTGCTTGCCACGGCCGCGAGTTTTCTGGCACGGCCGCTGCTCTCCGCCCTGCTGGAATCCGCGGAGATTCTTGGTCTGGCCTTGGACTACATCCGCGTCATGCGGTTCAGCCTGATTCCCGTGGGGCTGTTCGTGGTCGCCCAGGGGTTTCTGGGTGCGGTGAACCGGACCCCGCCGGTGATGTACGCGGGCATTCTGAGCAACGTGCTGAACGTGGCGCTGAACTGGGTGTTCATCTTCGGGAACCTGGGGTTTCCGGCGATGGGGATCCGCGGTGCCGCCCTGGGTACGCTCTGTGCCTCGATGGTGTCGGCCGCCTATCTGCTGGGTGTGCTGGTCTTTCAGGGGTACCGCCAGGATTACCGGCTGTTCACCTTTCGCCGGCTGTCCCGGGAGCTTCAACGCGACATCGTACGGGTGGCGCTTCCACCGGCGGTTCAGAACATCATCGCCCTGTCGATCTTCCTGACCTATCAGACCTTCATCGAGAGCTACGCGCCGATCTACCTGGCGGCGACCCACAGCATCTTTGCCTATTTCCGGCTGAACAAGACCATCATCGGAGGGTTCGCCCGCAGCGCCTCCATTCTGGCCGGGAACGCCCTGGGCCGGGGTGACCGGGAGGGAGCACAGGCGGCGATCACTGCCTCGGGCATGGTTGGGGTGCTGGTTGCCCTGGTGGTGGCGGTGGCAACCGTGACGTTCCGCGGTTCCATCGCGGCGCTGTTCACCAACGATCCGGCGACCCAGGTCATCCTCAGCCGGGGGCTCCTGTTCTTCACCGGTTTCTTTTTTGTGGAGGCGCTGGGGTACGCCTTTGAGATGGTCTTTGTGGCGAACGGGCACGGGAAATACGTGCTGTTCAGCGAGTTCTCTACCAATGTGGTGTTCATCATCGGGGCCACCCTGGTGGCGCGGGCGCTGTTTCCCGGGACCGTGGAGTGGGCGTGGTTCAGTTTCGGGCTCTACCAGGTCGTGCACGCCGGTTTCATGATCAGCGGCTGGATCCACCGTCGATGGCTCGACCTGCGGCTGGA
>SLTF01000426.1 GCA_007130025.1 Spirochaetales bacterium
CTGGGTGTCGCGAGTTGCCCCTTCGGCCGGGTCAGGCGGTGAACGGTCCAGCGCTTCGTCGAGACGGCGTTCGAGGAGCTCGCGTACGTCGCCGCGAAGATCGGGGCGCAACAGTGGATTCGCGTAATACGCTTCGATTTCGTCGGTTGCGTCAAAAAGCGACCGGAGACCGGAACCGATTATTCGGAACGAATCTTTGGATGGTTCACTCATTGTATTGCCCCTGCCTTTCGATTATGCTTTCTCTACGAGGCAAATGCAAGGCAAAAGCGTTCGATGAAGATCAGAACACGTCTGGTCATTGCGGTACTATCCCTACTCGTCTCGTCGCTTCTGGTCATCGGAACTGTTACGGTAACCGCAGCGCGGCGGGGGCTTACCCGGCTGGCCACCCAGCATCTCTCCTTCAAAGCCGAAGAGATCCGAAAGTACGCGTGGAACCAGTGGGATGTGCTGGTTACCAATGGGCTCTCCGACCTCCCGCTGTTTCGCGACGCCGCCCGGGAAGCGGTACGTTCCTACGCGGCGTCGGTGGTGCGCGACGAATTCCAACTCGTGACCGCCTACGACCACGAAGGTCGGATCGTTTTCTCTTCATCAGGCAGCCGCACGCCGTTTTCCGAGGATCTCTGGAGTGATCTTCGCGAACGCGAGGGAATTGTCACCTATGATCTCAACGGCGTGAATCGAATTGGATATCTGTTTCGCTTTGATCCAATGGGGTGGATAGTCTTGACCTCCGTGGATCGATCCGAGTTCTACGCGGAAATTGATGAGATCACGAAAGGGATGATCATTGCCACCGTGATCACCCTGGCCCTTGCGGCGCTGGTTCTACTGCTGATTGCCGCCCGTCTAACGGCACCGATTGCGTCGCTCGCGTCGGGCATGCGAAAAATCGCAGAATCACGGGAGTTTGATGCGCGACTTGCCATCGACGGCTCGCACGAACTGCGCGATGCCGCCCTTGCCTTCAACGCAATGAGCCACGAGTTGCATCACACCTACGCTCAGTTGCGCTCCATCGCCGTGAGCGAGGCTGCGGCACGAACCGAGCTCGGTACCCGCGAGATGGAAGCGCTGCTCATACTGGGGCGGCTCTCTGAGTACAACGACCACGAGACCGGGCTGCATATCATTCGGGTTGGTCTCTATTCGCTGCTGCTCGCGCAGTTGCTTGGCGAGTCACCGGAGCAGCGACGATTGCTGTACCAGGCGGCACCCCTGCACGACGTCGGCAAGATCGCCGTGCCCGAGTCTATCCTGCTGAAGCCTGGACCACTTGCCGAGCATGAGCGCGAAATCATGCAGCAGCACACCGTGGTTGGACACCGGATTCTCAGCGATGCGCGCAGCCCGAGCCTGAAGGCGGGTGCAGAAATCGCGCTGACCCACCACGAACGATACGACGGCTTCGGCTATCCGCGAGGACTCCGCGGCACCGATATCCCGCTGTTCAGCAGAATTCTCTCCGTTGCCGACGTCTTCGACGCGTTGACCTCGCATCGTCCGTACAAAGAACCGTGGTCATTCGAACACGCACTCGAGCTCGTGGCCGCCGAGCGTGGGAAACAGTTTGATCCCACGGTTGCCGATCTTTTTCTGGAGCACCGCGACGAGGTACGTGATATTTTTCTCAACGCAGAGCTCAAGGGCCGGTGAGGGAATGCGCCAGTGTTGTACGGCGCTGCATCATCAGCTCCCGCGGTACGGCAGGATCAACAAACAGCATGCGATCGATCTGCTCGATCGCTTCCTGGTACCGCCCGGTGATCTCATAGAGGTCGGCGAGGTTTCGCAGCGCCAGGTCGTACGTGTCCGGCGTAGGGTAGTGGTTGACCAGTTCAAGAAAGAGCATTTCGGCCCGAGGGTAGGCGCCCCGCGTCAATTGGATTCGCGCAGCTCGATAGAGCGACTGTGGTACCCTGCGCGAATCGGGATGCTCCCGGACCACCCGTTCGTGGACCGCTGCAGCGAGCGAAAGATCTCCATTCGCTTCGGCGGTAACGGCGAACTCGAAGAGCGACTCCACCGTGGCAGGCAGGTGGAGCGGGGGTGATTCTTCCGGCCGCGGCGGCCCGTCAATTGCCTGACGGCGAAACTCTCGCCGATCGGCGTGCAACGCGATGTCCGTTGCCAGCAAGCCAACCGCAACCGACGTGGCAGTAAGGGTCTCGATGGATACCGGCAAGCGCGTATCGCGAGGGTTCAGTGACTCGCTCAGGGCCAGCGATGCGGCTACCAGCATGAAGAAGGGGACGGCAAACTGCAGCCCATCAATGAGGGACTGACGGGGATAGATTGGCTCGATGCGAAGGGAGGCCTCCGCCTGACGCATGCGATAGTCACCGGGCGCCAGCAGCACGGGCGCGGCAGTGGCTCCAACGATACCCGGATGAACGGCGGAGTGCCCCGCGGGGGTAACCACGGCAATCAACCGGGGAGAGAGGGTGACATCAACCTCGAATAACCTGCTTCCGTCCGCAACGAAATCGGTGGCATGATCCTGATACCCGTCACGCGAAAACTCAAGCCGATGGACGCCCTCTTCGAGCTCGTTCACCAGAATGGGCGTAGTTCCCGGAAGCGGGACCCCGTTGAGGGTGACGGATGCCCCGTACGGGGTCGATGCGATAAACAGCGGGGCCGCCGGCTGCGTC
>SLTF01000078.1 GCA_007130025.1 Spirochaetales bacterium
ACCGTCTCCGGGTCCACCTCGTCGCCAAGAATCCGGATCAGCTTGAGGGTCTGGAAGCGACGAAGCGAGGCAACGAAGCGCGTTTTGGTGACCGTGCGCCCGGAGAGCGCTCGAAGGCGCTCCAGAACCTCATGCTGCAGCGCGGTCCGCTCACCGTGAAGCGTTACCGTTGCGGCGCGCTCTTCGTAGAGCAAGCGCAGCACCAGCAGCAGGCTCGAGTCGTCGATCCCCAACTGCATCCGCGCCGACGGCGGGCCGGTGAAGCTGATCACGCCGAGCGTCTCGTCCTTGCGCAGGCCCCACCCGGCAACGAAGAGGTAATCCTCGATCGCCTCAAAGTTGGCCAGCACAAACCGATAGAGCTTCGCGTGCTGCTCCACGGCGCGTACCAGGAAGCTGCCGGAGAAGAGCACGGCGAGCGCCTCACGAAGGAGCTCGCGTTCATCGGGAGAGAGGCGGGTCAGACGACCGGCGGCACCGGTCATGGCTGCGTCAGTCACGGCGACCTCCTGCGGGAAAAGTCGTGGCGTCGAAAGGCGAATCGGCCGGAGCTCACCTCGTCATCGTACCACAGAACGCGAAACGGGAATCGCTCGTCGCGGCTCTCCGCGTAGGCGGCGGCGTAGATGACGCGGACGAAACTCTCCATGTCGGAGACAATTGTGTGCGCAGGGACGGAGGATCCGTCGCGCGGGCAGAAGGGCTCGAGGAATCCGGCGATGCGCTCGGGGCTGAGCTGGTTGCGAATCCGAAGCAGGAGCTCCGCCTCCGCGCGCTCGAGGTCGAAGTCGTCCGCGGGAGCGATGGTGAAGGCGTTGTCATCGAGGACCCGCGTTCGCCGGGTATAGAGGCTTCCCGCGTCGAGCCGCCGGTGGCGGTAGATTCCGTGGGCGAGAGTGCGCGGCCCCGCACCGGCGCCGGCACCATCGGCCCACGCCGCAAGAATCTGCTTGATCTTGCCGGCAACGGAAGCGTCGCTGTAGAGGCGCGCCTTGATGCGCTCGGTCGAGATGCGCGAGTAGCGGCGGTTCTTGTCGTCGATCTGGGTGAGCAGGGGGTCGAGGTTCTTCAGCTCGTCGCGGATCTCGGTAAGAAGGCTTCGCAGCAGATCGCGCGCGCCCGAGACCGACAGCCGCTTGATCACCGCGAGCTTCTCCGCGGTGCGCCCGAGCCAGCCGTCGTTGGCGAGGTAGCGCGCAACCGCCGAGAGAATTTTGGGTCGGTACTTGGAGAGGTTCTCGGAGGTCTTGCGCCGGTTGTAGGCGCGGTCGATCACCTCATTCATGTAGAGGTCGTAGTGGATGTGCAGAATCTCGTGCACCTCCGGATCGCCGTCGTAGAGCGCCTGAATATGACGGCGGATGTTCTGGTGCAACACCTTCAGCGATTCCACCAGCATGCGGACGTGACCGTGCGCGTTGATTACCGCATGTTCGCCGTGATCCCGCGCCGCGTCCCCCACGAGCGACGAGTAGATGCCGATGACGTGGCTCTCGTACTCCACGGAGATCCCCTGCTCCACCCGATAGAGCGCCTCAAAGAAGGGTGTGGCGTAGGACGAGATATTGATGATCCGCGCGAAGTCCTGCTGCTCCTCCTCGTTCATCCACCCGTACTCGATCAGCCGTCGCAGAAACCCTGACGCCGCCACGCGGGTATCACCGCGATCCACCCGCGCCGGCGTCTCGCCACCGGCGACGTCTCCGGGTTCCGAGGCGTCGGGCCCCTCGGCGTCACCTTCATCCGGTTCGGGCACCGACGCCAGGGAGCGAAAATAGTCGTCGAAGGCCGACACCACCAGCTCCCGCTCGACCCCGCTGTGGTACTCCAGGAAGAGGCGATAGTAGATCAAGAGTAGCGCGGCGTAGTGCTCGCGGTGCACCGAGGCGAGAGGAAAAAAGAGGCGGCTCGGCAGATGGTCAAATACGGCCGACATGGTGTGGTTTCCACCCTCTATTACTGCGCGAAAAGTCCCGGTGATTCAAGAGTGGAGAAAACTCGTGGAAGAAACGCCGGCGCGAAAAATACCCCGTCTACTGATCCTCGGGGACGTCCACGCGGACCCCTATGGCACGACAGAAATCGATCAGCGATTGATACTCTCGCGTGGCGATACCGTGCAGCACTGATTTGTCCAGTGCCTGGTACTCGTGTACGGCGACGTTTCGAAACCCGGTCATGGCAACCATGCTCCGCGCGACCTCTGCCTCGAGAATGCCGGCCTCTTCCAACATGATGAACGCCTCGGCGCTGTTCTGTGGCATTCCCAATCGGTCGCGGGCAACGATGTGCTGCGCAGCATCAATCGCAGCCTGACACGCTCGCTCGATATTGAGAATCATCGCGTCGATGTGAGTGTAGTTCTTGAGAGCGGGATCAAAGCGGTACTCCTGCTTCATGCGCTTCAGGGCTCGCTCAACAATCGCCGCCTTGTTCAGCAGCACGTTATCCGGCACATCAGAGGCTGAAGGCACGGATCACCTCCTGACGCCGTTCGTTGAATTCGAGATAGAGACCAAGGAGGTTCGCCGCGATAAGCGCGGTGGCAGCAGGGTCTCTCGAGTAGAGAAGGGCTCCGGTGTGCAGCACTTCGTTGGCGTACACCAGATTGCGTGTAGAAAGTTCGCCCAGGTCAACGGTGCGCCGCAAACGGTACG
>SLTF01000274.1 GCA_007130025.1 Spirochaetales bacterium
CCGCGGCGTCGGCCCACGAGAGCATGAGCGAGGGATAGAGCGCGAGCTGCTGCCCCGCGTACCGACCGGCAATCCCGCGGCCGGTGGCCTGGATCCACCACGACTCGGTTTGTCGGTCGTACATGATCATGTTGGAATACACCAGCCTCCCGGAAACGCCAAAGTCGAGTTCACGATCGTCGAAGGTGCGGCGGAACACAATGCCGGTATTGCAGAGCGGGCAGTAGGTAACCGCCAGGGGGACTCCGCCAACGGTGTCGTTGGCGATCTCGTGCCACATCAGGATCTGAAGCGGATAGATGTGGGTCGCCTCCCCTGCGCGCACCACAATGACCGGCTCGCTCGCTTCCAGCCAGCTCGATGCCTCGGGAACGGTGACATGGCGGGGAGCGTCGATGGCCGGGATCCCGTCCTTGGGCGGCCCACCGGCGACCACGTCGTCGTAGCTGATGAGGGCGCGTGAGAAGTCGGTCGAAAACTCGGCGGTGAGGCTCGGCGGCTCCTGGTTCTGGTATTGCGACGGCAGCTCCAGTTCCACCAAGCGTCCGCCGGGAACCGCTTCTCCTCCAATGGAGGTGAGCCGCCGCATGAGCTCGGCGGCGGAGGTTCCCGCATCCGCCGGCCGGCCGGGGGCGGTGCCGGAACCGGCTGCACCGCGCCCTTCGTCCGCCTGACCGCCGGCCTCCCGGTCGCCGGCCGCCGTTGCGCGGGCAAACCCGATTGCAAGCAACACCACGGAGAGTACCATCAGGGCAATTGCAGGCACGTTTGCCCGGCGGCGGGGGCGAACGTTTCCGGCTTCGGTCTGTTTCATCTCATTCCTCCCGTCGGCTACTCGCTCCCGATATGGCTACTCGCTCCAGATATGCTCAAGGACTTGCTCCCGCACCGTCAGGAACTCATGGCTCGACTTCACCTCACGACCGCTCGATGCGTGGCCGTTTGTCGAGAAGGTCACGGCGATTTCGGTCAGGATGCGCGCGGGTCGCGCCGAGAGCACAATCAACCGATTCGCCAGGTAGAGCGCTTCTTCCACGCTGTGGGTAATCAACACAACCGTGCAACCGGTACGGCGCCAGAGGGTTCGAAGCTCTTCCTGCATCCGCTCGCGAGTCAGTGCGTCCAGCGCCCCAAGCGGTTCGTCGAGCAGCAGGATGTGAGGTCGGTTCGCAAGCGCGCGCGCGAGCGCGACCCGCTGCTTCATTCCACCGGAGAGCTGTTGGGGCAGAGCATCGCGAAAACTCTCCAGCCCCACCAGTGCAAGAAGTTCTTCCACCAGCGGCTGGTAGTCACCGCGATCAATTCCGCGGTGGCGTGGGCCGAACGCGATATTCTGCTCGACCGTCAGCCACGGGAAGAGGTGCGGATGCTGGAAGACCAGGCTCCGGTTGTGATGCGCTCCGGTGACCGGGGCGCGACAATCGAGCACCTCGCCGGAGTCGGGCCGGACAAGACCCGCCAGGATTCGGATCAGCGTGGTTTTCCCGCACCCCGAGGGTCCCACAATCGCAACAAAGTCGCCCTGGTTCACGCAGAGGTTCACCGACTCGATCACCGGCAACCGAGGGGGCGCCGTGCGGGCGAAGAGCCGCCGACGCCCCAACCCGCCGGCGTATCCGTGACTCACCGAGCGGGCCTCCAGAACCGGAGGCTTACTGCTGGACTGCACGCTGCAGAAACTCGGGAGCCAGAAACGCCTCCACCCGCGCGCGGTCGGGAGCACGCTGAATGGTATCCTGCTCCGCGAGGAAGTGCCCCGTTTCCAGAAACACGTCAGCCAAACCGCCCGGGGCACGCTCCCGCCCCAGGTACGCATCCGAAAGCTGTTCGATGGCGTCCAGAAAGACCAGGCTGTCCATCTGTCGTCGCGCCTCGACGGGGTCAAGCGAAAGCTCGGCGGCAATCGCCGCGGCTGCCCGGTCGGGTTCGGTCCGGATCATGGCCACCGCCCGCATCTGGTTTCTCAGGTACTGCACCACGATGTCGGGGTGCCGCTCGAGAAAACCGGTCCGTGCGATACCGATGTCTCCCGTGAGAAACCCCTGGGCGGCGAGTTCTCCACTTGATATCAGCACGCGACCGTCGGCCTCGAGCATCGCTGCAAGCGTTGGCTCCCAGACGAAACCCGCGTCGATATCTCCCCGCAACCACGCGGCGAGCATCTCGGGTGGCGGCATGTCGAGCACGCGCAGGTCGCCCGGATTAACGCCCGCGAGCTCCAGTGCGGTCAGCAGGTGATAGTGGGTTGTCGCGCCAAAGGGTGCCGCCACCGTGCGACCGCGCAGATCACCAACGGTACGGATGTCCGATCCGCGGCGAACCACCAGCGCCTCGTTCTCTCCGATGATATTGTGAATCCAGATTACCCGCGCGGGAACTCCCTGAGCGATTGCCACCACCGTGGTGGAGCTTCCACCAAGGCCCAGGTCCACCGACCCGGCGGTCACCGCTGCGTTCAGTTCGCTACCGGAATTGAACTGCACCCAGTGCACCGGCACACCGAGGGTCTCTTCGTGCCAGCCGAGCTGTTTGGCCACGAGCTCACCGTTGGGGATCGCCTGATACCCAATCACCACCCGCGTCAGTTCGCGCTCCCGACCGCCCCCCGCGGTCGCCGGGTGCACCCCGGCCACCAGAGCCAACACCATCAACGCGGCAACCCGTGCCAGTGCTCGCCTTGGGCGAGCGTGTTCTCTGTACATATCGATTCTCCCTTCGTCGTCAGTCATATTCGTGTCAGCATGACGGTTCATTCGTTACTCCTCACTCCACGGAACCACCAGCGCCTCAAGCAGCCGGATCAGCCGATCGAGCAGCAGGCCGGTAGCCGCCATGGTGATGATGCCAACAAAGATCAGATCGGTGCGCAGAAACCGGCCCGCATCGAGCACCAGCCAGCCGATTCCGTTGACCGCGGCCACAATCTCCGAGCTCACCAGCGTCGTATAGGTGAACCCGATGGCAACGCGAAGCCCGGTGAAGATCCCCGGCAGCGCCGAAGGAAACACCACCGTTCGCAGCAGGCCAAACCCGCGAACGCCAAGGCAGCGCGCGCATTCGATGCGGTGCTCGGGAATCCGCTGGACGGCAGCCATGCTGCTGATCGCAAGCGGCGGAAACGCCGCCAGGTAGAGCAGCGCGATCTTGGACGAGTCCTCGATTCCCATCCAGACGATGAGGAGGGTGTAGTAGGCAAGCGGCGGCAGGGGACGGTAGAGCTCGATCAGGGGATCGAAGATCGCTCGCACGGCGCGATGGCGCCCCATCAGGATTCCCAACGGCACCGCGGTCACAACCGCAAGCAGGAACCCGGTCAACACCCGCATCATGCTGTGCGCCAGATGCTCGAAGAGCGTCACGCCCCGGTATCCACGCACCGTCACGGCGATGAAGCTCTCCAGCACCGCGCGGGGTGAGGGCACAAATAGCGGCTCTACCAGATTGAGATGAGTGAACAGCCACCAGGCGAATCCCAGCACCAGTACACTTGCAACACTCAACGCGCGATACCGCGCTCGATCCATGAACACAGTTCCCCCAGGCGACTCTTGATATTGCAAGTATATGGGCGAGGATCGGCAAATGTCAAGTATGCTTTACATCATTCTGAAGGCAGAAGCACGACGATTCCCGCTTTGCTGGCCGCCCGCAGAGTGTGAGATCCGGGGGTCAGTTCCGGTAGCGTAGCACCAGAAGACTGATGGCCTTGGCAATCACCATGCTGCCGAGTGCAAACACCAGCGGCTTCTCCACCGAGACGGAGAACGCGTCCAGCGCCAGAAAGAGTACCAGAACCCCGACGCCCACCAGAAAGCCTACGCGTTCGGCGATCGCAAGGTGGCGACGGTCGCGTTCGTCTCGGGCCGCTTCGCGGTAGATAACCCCGAGATAGAGACCGTAGACCGCGATCAGCAGGATCACCACCGTACGACCCCAGAAGAGCGGCATGATCGATTCCAGTGGATCGACACAGGTGACCAGCAGGACCACAAAGATCCCGGCCACGTACACCTCAGACCAGGGACGAAGTTTATTCCACATAGCCAAAGAGCTCCTCGACCGCAATGCCAAGAATCCGCGAAAGTTTCAAAGCCAGCAGGACCGACGGCGTGTAGTTACCCTTCTCTATTGCGATGATGGTCTGCCGCGTCACGCCGGCGGCATCAGCGAGCTGCGCCTGGGTCAGCCCGGCAGTGGTGCGTCGATCGCGCAGGTTGGAGATCACTCGTTCCGCCACCGTCACAGTATCGCCCAAGTTCGCGGCGGTGGGAAGCCTCTTCGGGCCGGAGCGCATCGTCAGGCCAGAACCGATACCGCGTCCTCGGCCCACTCGTCGAGGCCACCGATTTCCCAGGCGAGGTGCAGCACGGTGTAACGGCTGCGGATGTCCTTCGCCCACGCCACCGACTCCAGCGCGCGGTCGCGGCTGCTCACCCCGATCTCGCTAAATCGAACCGGGCAACCGGCCTGCCGCAGCTCGTCCTCGATCGATTGCCGCGTGCGCAGCGTCCGGCGCGCCGCCGACATCAGTTGATGCCAGTCGCGCTTCAACGTGGACAGCCGCTCGCGAAGCTGCTCCGCGCTCGGATACCCCGCTTTGGCGTGAGGGAGCACCGCCTCGTACAGAACGCCGAAGCGCTCTTCGAGCAGCGGCCGGTACGCGTCCCAGGGCTGGAGCCGTGAGACGCGCTCGTCCACGTCGATGTCGGCGGGGTCGAGGGCCAGAATGCGTTCGTAGATGTGGGCCGCGGCGAGGGTACCCACGGCGACCTGGCAACCGTGAAAGTCGTGGGGAAGGCCGTGCGCGTAGGCGGTCATGTCGAGGTAGTGGCTCACCAGGTGTTCGCCGCCCGAGGCGGGAGAGGAGCTGCCGGCAACCGCCATGGCGAAACCGGAGAGCATGAGCGAGGCCGAGAGCCGGTCGATTGCGCCCCGATCGCGCTTTGGCAGAAGCGGGGCCACGCCGTCGAGCAGGCGCGAGCCGTTCTCGATGATGGCCATCGCTTCCGGTGAGTGGTGGGAGCCCGCGAGCTTCGCAGAGACAATCCAGTCGGAGTTGGAAACCGGCTTGGACATCAGGTCGCCGATGCCGCTCTGGATCATGCGCATGGGCGATTCGGCCAGGACGTCGATGTCGGCCACCACCGCGATTGCGGCGCTGCAGGGCTGGGTCGTCTTCACGCCGTCCTGGAGGATGGCCGCGATGGTCGAGGTGTAGCCGTTCATACTCGGTGCGGTTGCCACGCAGGCGGCGGGCAGTTTCAGGCCGCTGCAGGCGTACTTCACCACGTCGTTGATGGTGCCCGCCCCCACCGCAACCCCGGCTCCCGCCCCCAGCGAGCGAAGCGCGTCGGCGTAGCGTGCGATGGTTGCGTCGTCGCAGAGCGGCTCGGACGCGCCCTCGGGAGACGGAACGTCGTACCGTTCCCAGCGGATACCCGCGACATCGAGAGCCGCAGCCAGGCACTTCCCGGCGACGTTCCACGTGTTGTCGTCCACCGCCACCAGCCAGAGCCCATCGCCCAGCAGCGACCGCAGCGCAGGGATGCTCTCTTCGATGGCCTTTCGGCCCTGTACCACGGCCTTGGTCTCAAGGCGGTCTTTGTATTGTTCGATGGTGTTCTGCATCAGGTCATTCATCAGTTCTGCCCCTCGGTGACCGGAAATTGGCGGATCGACCGGATCGCGGTCGCGTCGCCGGAGATGGTCCGCGCCGATTCTACCATGCCGGAGAGTTGATCGTCAGAGAGCGGCGCGTCAATCGCGCTGATGTCGTAGGCGATGCCGTAGCGCGCAAAGTCGCGGTGGTTGGACTCGATGTTGTTGCGGCCCGCCTCAAAGATCGCGTCGCTGATGGCCTTCTTGGTGCCCCGGCTGTCGCTGTGCACCACCGCAAGGGCGGTATAGGGCGGTTCGATATCGAAGCCAATCGACACCTTGGGATTGAAGACCGTGTCGCGAACGGTCCCTCTCGTGTTCAGCAGCCAGGCGCTGTGCGCCATGTGCAGACCGATGCGCGGTTGCGCTTCCTCGGTGGCGGCGCCGATATGCGGGGTGGTGGTCACCGCTCCCAGGTCGGCGTAGGGGTTCTCCCACGCGTCGCTGCTGCTGCCCGGTTCGTCGGGAAACACATCCACCGCGGCGGCGCGCACGATACCCTCGGTGACCGCGCGGCGCAGCGCCTGCGGGTCGTAGAGAAAGCCGCGCGCCGCGTTCACAAAAACCCGCGGACAGTTCTCTCCGCGGTCCGCGCCAAGCAGGCGGAACTGCTCGAACTCGATGATGTTCCGGTTGGAGCGGCCTTTGGCGTCCTCGGCCGATACGTGGAGCGTGACCACGTCGCCCACGCGGAACGCCTCCGCGAGCGTTGCACAGGGATGCCACCCCAGGGTACGCCCCACCTCGCGCGCGGTCTCGGACTGATCGTAGAAGTAGACGTTCATGCCGATCGCGTGGGCAAGCTGAGCCACCTGCCGGCCGATGTTCCCGAGCCCGATCACGGAGATATTCTTCTCCAGCAGCTCGTAACGGCCCCAGCTCTCCTTGGTCCAGAGGTGCTGCCGCCCCGCCTCGTGCGCCACAAAGATGCGGCGGGCCAGGCAGATGATCTCACCCAGCACCATTTCGGCCACCGAGCGACCGTTGCTCACCGGATCGTTGAGCACCAGAACGCCCGCGCGGGCGCACGCTTCCTTGTCCACCGAGTCATCACCGATGCAGCAGAGCATCACCGCCGCCAACCGCCGCGACGCCGCGAGAACCTCGTCGGTCACCTCAAACCGGCTGCGTTTGAACAGCAGATCGTGTTGCCCCCGCTCGAGCGTTGCGATCACGCCGGCCACGTCGCGCGTTGCCGACTCGGGCAGCCGTTCCACCTCAAAACCCTGGCTCTGCAGGGTCTCATCCAGTATCGGGTGCGGATTCTCCAGGACCAGAGCCTTCCTGAACCGCGGATTGAGAACTCGAATTGATTCCATGGGGTCTTATATCAGTATTTTCTTACCTATTCAATCAACCCGCACAGTGAACCTTCGCTCACCCTTTGACCGCTCCCGCGGTCATTCCGCTGATCAATTGCTTCTGCACGAAAAAGAACAAGACGATGACCGGAATGGCACTGATAACCCCACCGGCCGTGAGCAGTCCCCAGGCGATCTGAAACTCACCAACCATGTTCTGCAGAGCAATCGGAATCGTCGTCACGCGGCTTCCCGTCAGCACCGACGCGAACACAAACTCGTTCCACCCGGTGATGAAGATATAGATCCCGGTGGCGGTGATCCCCGGCATTGCGATGGGGACGATGACCCGCATCATTGCTGCCAGCTGGGTACAGCCGTCAATCTGGGCCTGTTCATCGAGCTCCCGGGGAATCGCGTTGAAAAAACTCGTCATCATCCATGTAGAGAAGGGGATGGTAAACGTAGCATAGGCGAATACGAGCGCGAAGTAGGTATCCATCAACCCCGTGCGTGACATGATGACGAACAGAGGGATGAGAAGAAGCACAACGGGAAACATGTTGATCACCAGGAACTGAAGCAACAGCACCCGTCGCCCCCGAAATCGGAATCGGGAGAAGCTGTAACTTGCGGGTACGCTCACCGAAAGACCAAAGAGCATGGAGAGCGTGGCAACAACCATGCTGTCAAAGATGTTGTCGGCGAAGTGGATCCGGGCAAAGAGCCTTCGATAGTTCTCCAGCGTTGGTTCCTCGGGGAAATAGCGCACTCCGCCCCGGGCAATCGCGCCCTCCGGCGTGATCGACGAGATGAGGCTCCAGATGTAGGGGCCTATCGCAAACAGGACGATCAATAGAACGGGAAGGTGGATGAGGAAAAGCGATCGCATCGCATGGCTGCTTCGCTTCATCGCATGGCGTCCTCAGACCGGAGCACCCGTACCACGTACACGGCGACGATCGTCACCAGAAGCAGGGTAAGGTAGACAGCGATCGTTGATGCGTATCCAAAGTCGAGGCCCTGATAGGCGCGAATGTACGCAAACAGTGGCAACGTGTAGCTTGCGTATCCGGGGCCTCCGCCCGTCATGATGAAGATAATGTCGAGCGAGTTTGCGACCCAGATCGTCCTGAGCAGAATTGTGGTAAACAGTATCGGAGTGATCATCGGCAGTGTGATGCGGAAAAACTTCTGAAAGATGTTCGCCCCATCAACATCGGCCACTTCGTACAAGTCGGTTGGGATAGCCTGGAGTCCGGCGAGAATCATAACCGCAAAAAATGGAAACCCCTGCCACATCAGCGCAATCATCACCGCGGGGAGTGACGTTTCGCTCAGTGCAAGCCACGGGATATACCGTTCGATCACGCCCAGACGCACCAGAATATCGTTGATGACCCCGGAGTTCCCATCGTACATCCACCGCCACATCAGCGCAGTGATGACGCTCGGGGTCACCCACGGAATCAGAATCAGTGAGCGGGCGAGCCCACGCCACCAGAAATCTCGGTTCAGGAGGAGCGCCGTTGCGAACCCGAGAATCAACTGCAAACCGATCACACCAGCCACCCATGTGATGGTATTGCGAAACGAAATCGCGAAGACCTCGTCCTGCAGGGCTCGCGCGTAGTTGGCAAGACCCACGAACCCCATGTCCTGGGGACGCCAGAGCACGTGGTTCATGAAACTCAGCGAAACCGTGTAGAGCATCGGGATCAGCACGATACAGACGGTTGCGAGCATCGCCGGAGAAAGTAGCGCGTACGGGTAGAGATTGGCTCGATGGCCGGATCTTTTCATTGGCTCCTGCTTCGTTGATCTCTCAATCCGAAGATGGCCACTCGCCGGAGGCGCGCTCTGCGCCTCCGGGAGGAACCCTTCAGTTACGCGAACCGGTACTGTCTGAGATCAGCGAAAGTGATTCGCAAGATCCCGCATCATCTGTTCGCTCGTGATTTCGCCAAGAAAGGCACGCTGCATGGCAGCCGGCCAGACCGATTCAACAAACTCGGCCGTCGCCGGGTGAGCCGGAAGAACTCCCGCAAAATCGGCGGAATCGGTCGTTGCATTCATGAACCGGGTCAGATCACCGAAGTCCCGATCCGCGTTACTGATGTTGATCGAAACCTGTCCACTGGACTCCTGCCACAACTGGTTGTTTTCCGCTTCGGCGAGGAAGGCGGCCCACTTGAACGCAGCATCCTGAACATCGGAAGCCGCGAACACCCCGTTCTGCTCATCTCCAAATGAGGTCCAGCGGCCGGTAAGACCTGCGGGTACCGGAAAGGCAGAGATATTGTCGCCCCACGCATCGATCATCTGTCGAGCACTGCCCTTGTGATGGATGGTCATTGCGGTACGTCCGCTGAGCATGTTGGCAATGACCTCCTGGAATCCGTCGTTGGGTGTTGTCGGAGGGCTTACCCGGTGCTCTCGAAACAGGTCAATGAACCACTGGTTTGCTGCGATCGCCTCTCGGCTGTCCAGTGCGACGTTACCTTGTGCGTCAAAGAACTCAGCCCCGCTGGAGAGTACGAAGCTGCCCCAGTAGTCGTGTCCACCGCGCGCACCACGGATGCCAAACCCATAGACGTCGATTTCGCCGTTTCCGGTTGTGTCCCGGGTCAGCGCTTGAGCGACACGAAGGAACTCATCGCGGGTGGTCGGGATCTCAAGACCAAGCTCGTTGAACATATCGACACGATAGTACATGTACAGAATCACCATCTGAAGGGGCATCAGGTATTGCCGTCCGTCACTGTGCCGCGTGAGCTCCCAGACGCGGTCGTACACGTCATTCCGTCCGTTCCACTGTGCGATGTAGTCGTCCAGCGGTGCGAGCGCACCCATCTCAACCAGCTGCGGCTGCCACCACAGTTTGATTTGGGCGACGTCCGGCGGGTTTCCGGCCGCAACGGAGGTGAGGAGGCGCTGGTGATAGGCGTTCCATGGCACTCGCTCAGCCTGGATCCGGATTCCCGGGTTCTCCGCTTCAAACTTCTGAATGAGCGGGTTCAACGACGTCTCCGGGTCGTCCAGATGATACCAGAAGCGTACCGTCTGTACGTCCGGCGCGGCGCGCTCAGGACGGGCGCCTGCCACGGCGAACCCCGCCACGATTACGATGACAAGAACTGCAAGCAGTATGCGTTTCATTGTCGTTCTCCTTTTTGGTCGATCGATTCCGTTGGTCCACAACGTGGACATCCAATCCTGCGTTCGGTCTCTGTATCAGCCTGCGCCACGGCGGCTCCCACCGCTCATTTTCGCTTCAGGACCCGGTCCACCGCGTTCACAACGGCGTCGGCAGTGATGCCGTACTTCTCCAGAATCTCGTCGGGTTCCCCCGATTCACCGAATGTGTCGTTCACTCCCACCCGTTCCACCGGCGTCGGCTGCGACGTACAGAGTGTCTCGCACACCGCACCCGCAAGCCCACCGAGGATGGAGTGTTCCTCAACGGTCACAATCGCCCCACACTCGGTGGCGGCCCTGAGAACTGCCTGTTCATCGAGCGGCTTGAGTGTGTGGACGTCGATCACGCGCGCGGAAACACCGCGAGCGGCGAGCGAATCGGCCGCATCGAGCG
>SLTF01000178.1 GCA_007130025.1 Spirochaetales bacterium
ACCTTCAGGAATTGTGACTGGTTCCCGCGCGGAACGCTCAACACCGGAATCGTCATCGTCGACCAATCCCCGGTCACGAACCCCTGAGCATCGACGCCCGGTGTGATGGCTGACAGATCTCCATTGAAGCGTGCCAGCTTGACCGAGTCACGGGTTCCCGTCTCGGAAATGCTGTAGTACGCAATCCACGGCACATCGTCCACGATCTTGAGGTCGTTGTAGTAGCCCACCGATCCGTACGTATCCACCGTTACCACTTCCGCGCTGGTTGCGGTGATGGACGGAAGCACAATATAGCTCAGATTCGCGCTTCCGGAGTCGTACGCTGCGATATGGAGGCTACCGTCCGTATGAATAGTCATCGACGGGAACCATCCAACGAACTCATTCGCGAGCACGAACGGAGCCGACCAGAATACGTCTGCTGCGGGAGCAGCCCCGGTGATCGGCTGAGGCGTGGACCCGTTTTCGGTTGTCGAAGTGTATCGGATCGTCAAACGGCTGATCGATGGATTGTAGTACGCCACGACAACCACGCCGTCATCACGGACCACCATGTCGAAGTACTCTGAGCCATTGCCCCCGTCGGTGATGACATGGCGAGTCACATCACCAGCTGTGCCTGTGCGGTCACCCAAAGTGGATCGAAACGAGCCAAAAAGGTCCACCGTTCCACCGGTCAAGGAATCCCCGACGCGCCAGTTGCGAAAAATCAACTCGCCACTGAAACTGTCGAACACAGCCAAATACAACCCTGCACCTGCGGAGGTGGTCGAATCGCCGACCGAACGAATGACCGGGCGCTGGTATCTGCCCAGCTGCAGCCCCGGCGTATAGTTCACGGAGTCAAGATCGATCGCGTTGTTGTTCGCTTGAGAGGTGTAGTTTCGGTTCGTCGTAAACGCAGCCCAGTACGGTTGGCTCGCACCGTTGTTGCCACCAACGTCATGACTGTTCGGCCCCTGGTACAACGTGGCATACTCATGGTTGAAGTAGTGCATTCTTCCACCATTGAAGTTGGTCACAGAGATCATGTGGTAGCGCCCCCCGCTATCGCGGACCATCGACATTTGGTCACCGGCCAGGGTCCGAACGATCGGTGTATTCGATGCTCCGGAGAAGCCACGTCGAACCTGCAAGTCGAACTCGGCACCCGACTGAATATAGCCGAAGTACGGGGTGTCTCCGTCCATTACCATGTTGGGATAATTCGCGTTGACAATCCCCGTATCGCTCACTTCGAAAAACCGAAGGAAGCGATCATCGGTGAACAGTCGGTTGCGTCGGACGAACTCATCAGGTTCCTGGTTATACGTCACGTCATTGTCGTTCACATTGTTGATCGCGGCGACGGGAGAACCAACCGTTCCAGATACGATACCAAGAAAGCCCGACACCGTTGATACATTGGAAAGCGTGAGCTGAGTGAAGCCGTTGGTAGGCGCGTTGAATGCAATCGGCACTCCAGTGAGGGATGAACCGTCCCAACCGGATGGAGAACCCTCTGGTGCAAGCCGGACGCCATCCGGAATCGGATTGAGATTGAACCCCCGCACGGTGATGAAGTCGGAAGAGGCTCCCCCGTTTGCACCGGAACGAATCGAGTATTCGCCATTGGACGCGCGAATATTGGTGTTCTTCAGTCCGCCTGACGATGATTGCGTCGTCTGGATCCTCGTCACGTACGGCACCACGTCCACGGTGATGTCATCGTCGGAATCGTTGCCGGCGCCGGGACCGAAGTCGTATGCGCGGAAAACCACCGGAACGCCAAGCTGCGCGACGTTTTCGATCGCCGCGCTGTTCCACGCGAACCGCCAATTCAGAACGTGGCCGTCCGCCTCGGTGATGAACTGGCTACCGGAAACGACCTCGAAACCCCAGTCAGAGGTGCTCGCTGCAACGTCGTCAATCGCACGGCCTGCAGGTGCAGATACTCCACCGCCGTCCCACGTCGCAATATCAAACTCGCTGCCGACACCCGTCCCGCCGTCGAAACCGGCAATCTGAGCGGTAATCCGGGCGATACGCTGGTTGTCGGTTGTGCGACCAAGGAAGATCACCTTTCCGCTGACATCCGAGGCGTCGGGAGTCGACCCGGGCCAGGTGCTGTGCTCCGCATATTGCACGTAGCCGTGGCGCTGCTGCGAGAATCCGGAACCGGTGGTCACCAGGTTTTCGATATAGTCTGTAACGTCGACAGGATCCTGCGATGCCGCGCTTGCGCTGATCGAGAAGCGTTGGCCAAAAGGCGCCACTCGAATGACCGGCGGCACGTTGTCTTCGTTATCGATGTTGAGACCGATCACGACCGCGTCGGCGAGCTGTTCGGCCTCCGTTCCTCCGTCCACGGTTGAGTCGTACACTTTGATCACGAACCGCCCGCCGTTCGCCACGGTGGTATCAGGAATTCCCGAAAAATCGGTGATTGTGACGACGTTCCCGGTGAAGTCTCCACCGTTCTGCTCCGCGATCGTGTACCCGGTAGCCTGACCGCTCCCGGCTCCAACCGCCGTCGCCACGAAGGTGGTTCCAACACTGTTGTTTGGGGCCCCCACCTGCGTCCAATTGGTGTCTCCGGGCGTCGAGATGGTATAGACCGAACCCATGGTCAATGCTGTCGCTGCAACGCCACTGGTGGCGGTCACGTACCCCACCGAGTACCGCCGCGGAGCGTTACCACTGCTCGCCTCAACCGTGAACTGCAAGAGATCGTTCCGCACGGTGAAGTTGGTGGTGCTGAAATTGGTAGTAATGAGCCGGCTTTCTCCCGATGCCTCATCTCCGATGAATCCGTCTGCGTCTACGTCCGTTCCAAGCAGGACTGCGTCGATACGCGGTGCGTTGTTACGGATGTAGAGCGGCTGCACGTACCTCGTTGCGTTACCCGCACGGTCGACCACTACGTAATTGAGGGTGACCGGCCCGTCGTCCAGCTGGGTCGTATCAAAGCGAACGTACCAGTTTTTGAAGATTCCGTCGTCGGTCCACCCTTCGATATACCCGTTTCCGTCAAGATCGGTCGTCACCTCGTTGTTGTTGATCACGATGCCGTCCACGCCGTCGGTTGCAGGAAACGGAAGCGTCTCCATCGGAGCGCTCGCTTCATTTCCGGGCGTCTGTGCGTTTCTCATCAGCCGGGGAGTCGAGTTAAACGTGTCACCGTTCAGGTTGATGTAGCTTCCGTCGCGCTGGAAATAGACCACCACGCGATCGATACCCTGGATGCTTCCTGATCCGGCCGCGACGTCCCACGCACGTCCCTGGATGAAGTAGTCTGTTCCGGCCGCGTTGGGCGAGGAAGTGTATTCAGCGAGCGGGAAAAAGTTGTCGATCTGGATATTGAGGTTTTCCTGAGTCAGATAGGGCGTCGGTGTTGCGTTGTCAGTGGCCTGAATCGCCAGAGAGTAGAATCCAGATGTGCCAGCGTAGACGCCACCGTTCACAGTTGTAGAATCGATCTCGAGCTCGACCTGATAGACGAAGAACTGCGCAGCAGGATCGGCTATGGGGCCGGTCGCTTCAAACGCGGTCCCAGTACCAGCACCCGGACCGGTCGCACGGAATGAGATTCCCACCGTATTGCTCGTTGCGCCGATGGCGGTGAAATCGGTACTTCCAAGACTCGTGATCAGGTACTTCCGGTCAACCTCGAACGTTCCCGCCGTGCGTTCGACCGGAGTCGTCGTGATCGCACCGTCACCAAGAATGTCCACGAACGCGACGTCTTCTTCTCCACGTTTGCGTATGCTAGCAATACCACCCTCGTCCCGTATGGTAGCCCGAACAGTGAACACACCGGCCGCCCGGACGCCCGCCACGTAGGGCTCGGCAACGCCGTCGCGCACTATCTCGATGTCTTCGATGACCGGCACTCCGCTGTCAAACTTAATGTTGATTTCGGTCGTGTCCCCCACGATGCCGTCGGTGATTCCGAAATCCTTGGAGTCCCACGCACGCACCTGGATTCGCACATCCCGAATCTCGCCCGCCGGCGGATTCAATGTGCCATCCGTATTGATATTGCGGAACCAGTTTACCTGAGTTCCCTGGTTGACGAGGGTAACATCCTCCCACGGTCCAAATGAACCGCCGGTTCCGGTGGGGTCAACCCTCATCTCAACGCGACGAACCCAGTCGTCGTCGGAGGCAAACCCCGAAACCCGTACCGATCCCCCGACGATCTGGTCATTGGTCGGACTGATCACCGTCACTTGAGGAGCGTCCATATCGGGATCGACGAAGAGCCGGTAGCTCAGTTCTTCGGTAACATTGCCGGCGACGTCGGTCACCTGCACCTGGAATGGAAGCGCCCAAACATTGGTCCCGATTGCCGGGTCGCCGGTTACCGGATCAACTTCGGTAACCGCCGCAGTATTCGCAAAGGTGTTGATGTTGTCGAACGTATAGCTCCAGCTGTAGAGTCCTCCACCGAGACCGGCGGTCTGCCACACTTCGGCACCGTCGCCGAATCGGTACCTCACCGCCGCAACCGCATTGTCGTCATCCGCTGTACCGCGCACTACCACAAGCCCGTTTACGCGCGTTTCGCTGAGCGGCTCGTTGATCGAAACGGACGGTGGAACACCGTCAAAGGTGAAATCACGAGTAAGGGTAGTGGTGCGTTCCGCACCGTCTGTCGCCTGTACGTGCACAGTATGAGAACCCTGCGCGAGGCCCGTAGTGGGCACCGTGAGGGTCCAGGTTGCGTAGCCATTTGACGTCGTTGCGTCGGCTATTGTGCCAGTGGTGAAGTCGCTGTCACCTACCTTCGCTTGCACCGACACGATGCCGTTGAGGTCGGACGCAGTGCCCGACAGCGCGAAGTCCTGGCGCTGGAATCCAGCGGTCGCATTCAGACTGAGAGCGGGGTTCACCCGATCGATGCGAAACTCGACAGCTTCCAGCGTCTCTCGATTTGGATCGGGCGTCGCGCGATCGTGCGCGCGAACGCGAACACGGTAGAGACCGTCCGGCAGATCGAGACCGTCCGAGCCGAGTTGTTTCGTCCACGTGACAACTGTCTGGTTCACGGTGATCGTACGGTCGGTCCAGAAATCATCGTCATCTTCCGTCGGAGCGTCAGGAACCCACGCCGTAGTTACAGCGTTGTACGATTCCCAGATCGCCGAACCGAGCGGAAGTCGCTCGATGCGCGTCTCTACGCGCGAGACTCCAAAGTCATCGGTAGTTGTTCCCTGAACGCGGGGACTGCCCTCCAGAAGCACCGTGCTCCCGTCGGATTCCAGGTTGCTCAAGCTGATTGCGGGTGCTTCGGTGTCTTTTGTGAACGCCCATTCGCGCACCGTGACCCGACCCGCTTCGTCCACCGCCGTAATGGTGACGGTATTGGGGCCGTCCGCAAGGATTTCGAAATCTCCCTGTCCAACTGGAAAACTCCACGTCGATTCACCGCCAACAATGGTGCCGGTGATATCGGTCGATCCGCCGGCGTTGATTGCCGCGCTCACCGAAAGCAGATTCGCGTCTGTCGCCGTACCGGAGAGCGTGAACACCGGCCCTGACTCGACTCCCGCGTAGATCGAACCGGATGGCGGCTCGCTGATGATTACTACTGGCGCTACACGATCGATCCGGAACGCAACGTCCTCGATGACGGTTTCGTTCCCGATCTCGTCTGCGACCCGCAGATCGATCCGATGGGACCCGTCGGGGAGCGCGGAGACCGGTACCGACCAGGAAACGCTCTTCCCGCTCCCAGTTACGCTGGCACTGGTCCACGGATCCGAGGAATCGGCGGCGTTCAGCCGATACTCGAACGTTGCTGCCACGTTGGAGAACTCATCCGCGAAGCTTCCTTGAACGGTTGGGGTGCTTTCGGTGATGATCGTATTGTCTCCGGGAACAATCGACGAGAAGGCGATTGCCGGTCCGGCGGTATCCTTGAAGACCACACGCTGGGCGGTGTTCGACCGACCGACACGGTCGATTGCCGTCACGGTGATAGTCGCGGGACCTTGATCAAGTGCATCAAAAACCGCTTCGGGAATTCCGTATTCCCACGACTTGGTCTCGTCGCTGCCGGTTACCGTTGCATCAACTGGACTCGCCCCGTTGAGAGAGACACGAAGACTCTCGAGGTTGGCTTCGACCACGGAGCCCGAGACGGTAAAGGTTTCCCGTCGCGTCGCGTTCGCCACGGGAGTCACGATTTCAACAACCGGTGCAACGGTATCGAGCGTGAACTCCACCTCCGGGCTCTCACCCGTGACCGCCGCATCCCCTCCGAACTTCGCCGAGGCAAGATCGCCCGCACGCACCTGTACACGCTTCGCGCCGTCGGCGCCGATCTCCGGGGGCAGTGTGTACGTGAAGGTAACCTCTCTGCCGGAGCCGGTGACGCTGGTCGCCGGAGCCCAGCTGCTCCATTCGCTACCGTTGTGATACCGGACCTCGATGCTCGCGGTATTGACCGCGTCGTCATCCGTAACGCTGCCGCGGACGATATGGCCACCGTCCACGAAGGCGTCCGCCGAGGGTGAGGTGATGGTCACCACGGGCAGATCGGTGCTCTGGTCGACCGTAAACGCCCGCTCGATTCGAGTCTCGTTCCCGGCTCGATCGGCCGCGATCACGTGCAGACGATACGGCTCCAGATCTGTCAGTGTGGTAGTGTCGAGAAGCGCCGCGTAGGGAGCCGGCCCGAAAGACTCTGCTCCAGCATCGGCAAACTGGGGGGGACCATCCGCCGCCGGCAGTATCCACCACCGGACATCGATAAGCCCGTTGTCGTCGGTGGCAGAGACGGTGAAACGGATGGTTCCGTTCAGGTAGTCAGTTGCACCGTTGGTCACGAGGGGGTTGAGCGAGTTCAGCTCAACGACCGGCGGTGTAGTGTCAACAATCACGGTACGGCTCAGCTGTGCCGTTTTCCCCACCACGTCGGTCACCGTAATGAGGTAGTCGTAGATTCCGTTCGCCAACCCGGAACCACCGACTTCCTGATCAACGTTCACCACAGCACTCGTTTCGCCGCCGGCGTATACGTGCGAGAAAATCTCGGTTCCATTGCGCGTGATTCGCACGTCGGCCAGCTCGTTACTGTCGGCTGCGGTAAACGTGAATCCGAAGTCGTCGCGGGCGTAGTTGTTTCCACCAACCGGATTGATGGTCCCGGCGGCAAAGGTGAATCCGCTCAATGTTGGAGGGGCCTGATCGAGGTTAAACGCCACCGTTGCGACATCCTCGCTCCAGTTTCCCGCCGCATCGCGCGCAACCACGTGAAGCCGTCGCGCTCCTTCTTCGCCCGGGGCGAAGTTCAACGTCGCGTTCCAGTTTCCTGCACCGGTCGCGAGGCTCCAGTCGTCGTAGTCCGCGGGAGGCGTTGCCGCCACGGCGCCAACCCAGTAGCGGGTCTCGGTCACCGCGCTGACACCTCCGACGTCGGCAGCGGTACCGGTGATCAGAAGCGCCGTCCCCTGGACTGCAGCGCCGTCACTCGGTGTGAGAATTGTGACTTCGGGACCAACCAGATCGACACGCACCTCGCGGGTGAGTGTCGCAGTCTTTCCGGCGACATCGGTGACGGTGATCTCGTACACGTACACTCCGTCGGACACGTCTACCGCGGCCGGGTCTGCCGGATCCGCTGCATCGGGATCGCGCGGAAGCGAGGCGAGCGTCCAGGGCTGCGAGGTTCCGGAGAGCGATTCGTTGCGATACACTTCGACCGGGTCGTCGGTACCACGACGCTGGGTCACGACCAGAGAGGCAAGCGCGTTGGTGTCGCTTACCGATCCACCGAGAGAGAACGCTTCGTTCCGGGCGCCGGTTGGGCCTCCGATAGTGGTTTCAGTGAGAACGGGCGGCGACTGATCGACGCCGAAATCACGGGTAAGAGTGGAGCTCCAGTTGCCCGCCGCATCGCGGGCGCGAACGTGCGCACGCTGCAAACCTTCCCCGAGGGCGTTCAGGTTCCATGATGAGTTCCAGCTCGACGTTCCCGTTGCGAGCGTCCACTCGGTTACCTCCGCCGGTGGTTCAGTGCCTTGCGGGCCGACCCACACACGTACCGCGGTAACCGTGGAGTCTGCATCGGTCGCGGTGCCCTGCACCGAGCCTGATGCTCCCGAGAGCCAGTCTGCCTCCGTCGGCGCGCTTATCGCCACCTCCGGCGGTATTGTATCTACTGTGAAGGAATAGGTGATGGTTGACTGTTTCCCGAACCGATCTCGGGCACGAATCTGAACCGTGCGTGGTCCTTCGAACGAACCGTCGAACAACCCGTCGCCAACCTCGGCAGAACCCAGCTCGACGGTCCATCCATTCGTGCCGCCATCCACCGGAAACCGCACCCACACCCCAGGGTCGGCAGGCGTCTCAATCTCAACATACCCACGTTCGCCGAGCGCGCCGCCGAAATCGTGCGTGTGCAGACCATTCGGGTCCGATGCGGTTCCGATAAGCGCAAATGGGGTTCCTTGGAAGGTTCCGGGTCCCGGGCTCGTCACCGCAACAATCGGAGGAGCGAGGTCGATCACGAAGTAGATGGGTCCCACCGTGGTCGTAGCTACCGGCGGACTCGCGCCGAGTTTAGCAGCCGGGTCGTCACTGAATCGCAGCTCGAAGCCATGAACTCCCTCACCAAGATGATCCACATCGTGCGTGAACGAGACCGTTCTCTCTCCCGGACCTACCGTATCAACCGAAACCCACTCACCTCCGCCATCGGCGTTTAACCTGATCTCAACGCTTGAGCGGTCAACTCGATCATCGTCTTCGATCACCCCGCGGATACGGGCATTGGACTCGAGCAGGTTCACGCCACCAACACCTGCATCCTCTTCCGCGATCACCGACGGATCAATATCGGTAAAGGTGACGGTGGGGTTGTCGGAACTCTGATCGATGATGAACTCCCGGGACCCGTGCGCATCGTTCCCGGCGCGGTCGCGGGCGATAATGTGCAGGATGTGTTCCGTTTCGTCGTCGAAACCAGTGGAATCGATCTCAACGACGTACGGAGACGCACCGAAGGCCGTACCGCCGTCGGAGTCGTAGCCTGGCGTCGGATCTGTCGCCGGAAGCAGCCACCATCTGACTCCCGCGAGTCCGTTTTCGTCGCCTGCGGAGACGTTTACGCGGATCACTCCGTTCACCCGCTCGATGATGTTTCCCGGATCACTGTCATCCACTACGGTGGGTCGCAGGTTGGTGATCTCCACCTCGGGCGGCGTTGTATCTACAACAACCGTACGGGTTATCTCCGAAACCAAAGTCAACGCATTGATGGCACGGATGCGGTACTCGTACACTCCGTCTTCCAGGCCTGCGCCTCCGCCTACGCTCTGTTCGAACGTGAGGTCGGCGCGATCGGTCGGGTCACCGGTCCAAACAACAGAGAGAGATACGTCAGGATCTGTATCGTCAACGAGTTCACCGTTGCGCCGTACCGTAACCGTGTCCAGCTCGTCACTATCGCTGGCGGTTACCGTAAACGAGAAATCGGTCCGGGCGTAATTGTTTCCACCAACCGTGTTAATGGTTCCGGCGCCAAACGCGAACGCACTCAGCGTTGGCGGCCCCTGTCCCGGAATGATCTCGACCGCAAACGGCGCTTCCTCGATCGGCGGCAGGACGCTCTCCTGGCCACTGACATCGACGGCACGTATCCGCATCAAGTACGGACCGGTGGGAACGCCGGTCAGCGGGAACGTGAAATCTGCCTTGGTGTCTCCTTCATTGGTCTCGATATCCAGGTCTTCCCAGTCTCCCGGCTCAGTTCCATCCTGCCAGAACCGAATCTGCGGTGGAAACAATCCGTCCTGTTCGACCGAGGTATAGACACCCTCGGCGTCGGTCACGGTACCGGCGATGAGTCCGCCAACCGCAACGAGCGCGGAGCCTTCGGTGAATGCGGGGACGAGGACGAAGATGCGCGGCCCCTCGTTGTCAACAGTAAACAGAAGCTCTTCGGTGGTGGTTTGCTTACCGGCACCGTCAATGACGCGAATGCGAACATTGAGTCTCCCGTTCGGGAACAATCGCGTATCGACTGCATGAGACCATTCAGTGGTATTCGGATCGAACGTATCCACGTCAATCCACGTGACGCCTCGATCAAACGAGATACGCACAGCGGCGACACTGACGTCGTCTGAGGCTCGCCCAGTGAATATCACATCGCCTCGCAAAAAATCTCCCGGATCGGGGGCATCGAGACTCACGATGGGACGCCCAATATCGACCTTATCACCCAGTCCGGACTGGAACGGGTTTTTGCACCCACCGGCGAGCAACAGTGCGACGATCATGAGCGAAAGAATCGAGCCGTGAAGTTTTTTACTTTTCATAACCAACCCCTTGGTCATTCCATACCTCATAGTATCGACACACAAAACAAAAAAATCCAAAACGTAATTGTGAATTCTGACACATCACCTGTTCGTTCCAATCTCGCATCATTCCAGCGCGAATGCAGGTACAAGTCTCGGCGCACCTCGCGTATAATTCAAAAGCAAGAGACGCTCCAACCGCCCTATTCGAGCTGCCTATAATTATCTTTAATATAT
>SLTF01000408.1 GCA_007130025.1 Spirochaetales bacterium
ACCAGTTGACCCAGCAGTCGCTGGATAGGATCGTGGCGCCCGATGAGCCTACCGTAGCCGACGCGCCAACTCCCGGCGCGGCCGTCCCGGTCACCGCGTCGTCGCCCCCGACGCCACCTTCGGGCCGGCTCGCATCGAAGCCGGACGTGGTGACTGCGCTTCTCTGGTGTCTTCGCACCGGCAACGGCGGCGAATGGCAGCTCGCCGACGGCGTTATTCAAACCTGGGTGGAAGGCTGCTTCCCCGGAACGGACAGCCTCGGTGGCACCAGCGCCATCGCTGCCAACCACCTCGCGGGGCTGGGCTACCAGCCGGTGCTCCACGCGCCATCGCAGGGCGGCCGGCTGATGGCGCTGCTTCATCCCGGAGTGCGGTTCGCCGAGTCGGGCCCATCGGGTGAACGTGGCGAGGAAAGTGTGCTCGTCAGTCCGGAACGTCACGCGGACCTGCAGGAGACCGATCCGGTTCACGTCATCGTGCAGTTCAACCGGGGCGATCGGTTCCGGGGCCACGGCGTCGAGATCGTCTGCCCCCACAGCAACCGGGTGATATTTTCCAACGATGCGGCAGCGTCTCGACTGCCCATCGACCCGGCATTTCAGCGCTGGATTCGCGAGAACTCCGGTGCGATTGCGGGCGGGATCTGGTGCGGCTACAATCTGCTCGACCCGGCCGTGCTCTCCGACCGCCTCGCCGAGATAGAATCAGATGTGGCGGCGGCAAGCGCCCACGGCGCTGCGGCAAGGCCCGGCGCGGCGGTGCATCACTTCGAGTCGTCCGACGCGCGCGATCCGGAGGTGCGGCGCGTCATGCTTGGTTCGATGTTGCACAATCGGCCGAGTGTTGGGTTGAACGAGGAGGAGTTCGCGACGCTTGTTGCGATGTACGGGATCGCCGTTGGTTCGCGAAATGGCATCGCCTCGTGCAGCGACTCCGTGTCGGGAACCGATCCAGAGAGGGTAGCGAAGGCGCTGGCTCAGCTCGCCGGACGCCTCAACAGCGGCACGCTGGTATTGCATACCGCGCGCTGGGCGATGGGCGCGTCACGACTGGCGGACCCCGAACAGCTCGCGGCTGCATTGGCCGGAGGGTGCGCCGTCGCGGACCTGCGGGCTGGAACTGCGGAGTTTGCCACACCCGAGCGGCTGCACGCGGTTGTTGGCGCAGTGCGCCCGGTTGCCGACGTGCAGCCCGGTGCGATCCGGCTCAGGGACTACACCGTGGTGTGGGTTCCGGCCCTCGATATTGGTTCGCCGATCTGTACGATCGGACTCGGCGATTCGTTTGTTGCAGGATTCGTCGCTGCATCGGTGCAGTGATTACATACTACAGAGGAGATACTACCGTGCCACTGGTACCCATGAAGACCGTTCTCGATGCCGCCCAGCGCGGCCACTACGCGGTGCCCGCGTTCAACGTATGTGCAAACGAGCACATCGACTGCGTGTTCGCGGTCAGCCGTCAGCTGCAAGCCCCCGTCATCATCGCCATCCATCCGGTGGAGATCGAGTACTTCGGCATGCGCCAGATCACCGACGTGATCAAGACTCGCGCCGTCGACCATGCCTATCCCGTTGTCATGCACCTCGATCACGGTGACAGTTACGAACGCGCAATGGACTGCATCGTTCACGGATTCACCTCAGTGATGTACGACGGGTCGGTGCTTCCCTTCGATCAGAACGTCGCCAACACCCGTGAAGTCGTTCGCGCCGCCCACGCGGTCGGCGTCAGCGTCGAAGGGGAACTCGGCCTCGTGGGCGGAACCGAGGGTGACACCTACGCCCACACCGAAGGGCTCTCCGACGACCAGCTGACCGACCCCGCCATGGCGGTTCGGTACGTCGAAGAAACCGGGGTTGATTCACTTGCCGTAGCCATTGGGACCGCCCACGGTTTCTACAAAGGCGAACCGCGCATCGACGTTGATCGTCTCGCAGCGATCCGCAAGCAGGTGACCATCCCTCTGGTGCTGCACGGCGGCTCGGGTACGCCCACGCCTACCATCAAGCGGGTGATCGAACTTGGCATCTGCAAGATCAACATCTCCTCGGAGTTCAAGCGCGCCTACCACGAAGGACTCGCCGCCGCAATGGCTGCCGACCCCGACTGCTGGGACCCGCTGCTGCTCTTTCCCAAGGGGAAAGACCGCGCCCGGGGCTTGCTGCAGGAGAAGTTCGAGCTCTTTGGTTCGGCAGGGAAGGCGGCACGCACTACCTGAGTGCTGGGTGAGCGTCCGCGCGCGGCAGCTTCGGCGGGGAAACACGCTGAAGCTGCCCGGTGGGTTCTCGTCGTTGACACCGCTTCTCGGCTGCCCATATACTCAAACTCATCATGGAACAGAACTTCCGCTACGAACTGGTCGGAGCCTTCGGTGACCCCATCGACGAGAACCCCACCGGAGTCATGTTTGAGGCAGCATTCGAGGCCCTGGGACTGAAGTGGCGCTATCTGCCAATCCGCGTGACGGCCGACGGTCTGTCGGATGCGGTCGCCGGACTGCGCGCGTTTCACTTCAAGGGCATCAACTGCACCATCCCGCACAAGGTCAAGGTGATGGACTACCTCGATTCGGTGGCCGACGACGCCGCGATCATTGGTGCCGTGAATAGCGTCCGCGTCAGCGGCGGAAAGCTCATCGGTG
>SLTF01000256.1 GCA_007130025.1 Spirochaetales bacterium
AAAGACAACCCTGCTGCGCACGATTGCCGGTTTCTACCGGCAGAGCGAAGGGCATATCCACTTCAACGATACCCTCATCGACCGCATCCCGGCCTACAAGCGGGACACCGGCATGGTGTTCCAGAATTACGCCGTCTTCCCCCACCTGACGGTGCAGCAGAACGTTGCCTACGGTCTGCGCGCCCGCAAGGTCCCCAAGGAGGAGATGGATGAGCGGGTGCGCGAAGCGCTGCGCCTGGTGGACCTGACCGGTTACGAGCAGCGCAAACCGCGGCAGCTTTCCGGCGGGCAGCAGCAGCGCGTTGTGGTGGCTCGCGCGATCGTGGTGCGACCGCAGGTGCTGCTGATGGATGAACCGCTTGCGAACCTTGACGCCAAACTGCGCGTGCGTCTGCGTGAAGACCTGCGTGAACTGCAGCAGCGACTGGGCATCACCACCATCTACGTGACGCACGATCAGGATGAGGCGCTCAGTATCTCCGACCGCATCGCGGTGATGTCGGGCGGCAAGATCCTCCAGACCGGGAACCCAACCGACATCTATCGAAAGCCGGTTACGCGCGGTGTAGCGGAGTTTGTCGGCGAGGGAACGTTTCTTTCCGGAGTGGTCGAATCGGTCGGCGCCACCATCTCGATTCGGCTCGACGACGGCACCGTGCTTGCGGCCCCCGCTCCGACCACCTGGCAGGTGAACAAGGGTGACACGCTCGGTGTCGGGTTTCGTCCCCACGATACCCACATCCTCACCAACGGTGAGAAGGCTGAGAACGCACTGCAGGGAACGGTGGTTCAGAGGATGTACTTCGGCGGGGTGGTGCGCTACCTGCTCGAGACCGCATCGGGGGTGAAGGTGCAGGCCGAGGAGTACGCGCCCGCATCCGACGGCACCTCGGGACACGGGGAATCGATCCGGTTCAGCGTGGCCGCCGATCGACTGATGCTCTTCCCGTCGGTTGGAGAAAAGGAGGCGCTGTCGTGAAGCTCGAGGCGTTGAGGCAAAGGCGGGATCACTATCTCGACTTCTGGGACGTCGTCACCTACGTCTCGCTTGCTCTATTCGCCGTTCTGCTGGTCTACCCGGTGGTTCGGCTGGTAATGGCCAGCTTCCTGACACAGGCCGGCACCTTTGCGGCAACCGAAGACTTCTCCATGATCCAGACCTATGTCGAGTTCTTCACCATCCGGTACTACTACCAGACGATGATCAACAGCTTCGTTGCGAGTCTTCTCGCGACGGTGTTTGCGGTGATCATCGGGGTGCCCGTAGCCTATCTGATCTATCGCATCGACATTCCCGGCAAGCTGCTGATACGGGTCGCGATCGTGCTCACCTTTGTGTCTCCGCCCTTCATCGGCGCGTACGCGTGGGTGCTGCTGCTCGGACGCGCCGGCGTGCTCACCGGCTTCTTCACCAGCCTCGGGATTACGCTTCCAAGCATCTACGGGTGGCGCGGCATCGTGCTGGTCTTTACGCTGCAGGCGTTTCCCTTTGTCTTTCTCCTGGTGTCGTCGGGGCTGCGATCGGTGGATCAGAGCCTTGAGGACGCTGCGATCAACATGGGCCGCTCCTCGTTTGGTGTCTTCCGCACCGTGATACTGCCGCTGATCGTGCCGTCGATATCCACCGGGGCGCTTCTGGTGTTTGTCACAACCTTCTCCGACTTTGGTACGCCGATGATCATCGGGGAGGGATTCCGCGTTCTCGCGACGCTGGTCTACACCGAGTTCGTGAACGAGTTTGGGGGGAACCCGCGAGTGGCGAGTACCCTTGCGATCATGATGCTGAGCGTGACGGTCGGCGCCCTGCTGATTCAGCGTTACTTCGCCGGAAAGGCGTCGTTCGGCCAGGAGGCGGTGACGCCGCTCGGGATCCGCTGGGTCTCCACGCCAAAGCGGATCATCGCGTCGGTCATCTGTTACGGTGTGGTCCTGGCCGCCATGCTTCCCACGCTGACCATCATTGTCTCGTCCTTCCTGGAGTCGCGCGGACCGCTGCTGATCGCACGCTTCTCGCTCGATGGGTATCGAACCGCGGCCCGGCTGCCGCTCGCGTTCCGAAACTCCGTGTTCTTCATCTTTATCTCCACGGTGCTCTGCGTGGTGGCGGGAACGCTGATGGGGTACATCGTCGCGCGTCGGAAGAACCGGATGACGGCGACCATCGATACGCTCTCCATGACTCCGTATGCGGTGGCCGGGCTGGTGCTCGGCGTTGCCCTCTCGATCTCGTTTGGTGGCGCTCCCTTCTTTCTCTCCGGGACCGCCCTCATTCTGATCATGTCGTTCTTCGTCCGGCGCCTGCCCTATTCGGTACGCTCGGTCTCGAGTCTGCTCTACCAGATGGGGCCGCACACCGAAGAGGCGTCGGTGAACCTTGGGGTTCCGCCCGGGCGTACCTTCCTGCGGGTGACGCTGCCGCAGATTACGCCGGCGGTTCTCTCGGGAGCGTTGCTCACCATGGCCACGATCGCGCGTGAGTTCAACTCAACGGTGATTCTCTACTCCGGTCGCACCCGTACGCTTCCGGTTGAGGTGTTCGCGCAGGTGTTGCAGGGCAACTTCGGTTCCGCTTCGGTTATCGGTACGGTACTGATTCTGCTCACCCTGGTACCGATCGTCGTGCTGTTCAAAGTGTTCGGCAA
>SLTF01000353.1 GCA_007130025.1 Spirochaetales bacterium
CGCCGGTGCGACGCGTGGATCGGGACATTGGCTTACCTTGACGCAGAGGGGAGGCCGGAGTATCGTAGCCGCATGAATTTTCATGCGGTGCTCTTTGATCTCGACGGCACCCTGCTTGACACCTTAGCAGATATTGCCCATTCGATGAACCACGCCCTGCAGTTGTTGGGCTTTCCCAAGCACGAGGTGGACTCCTATCGACGCCGGGTGGGATGGGGAGCTCGTGTGCTCGCCGAGAAGAGCCTCCCCGAGGACCACCGGGATGCCGACACCGTCGCGCGCTGCGTGCAGAAGTTTGCCGAGTACTATGCGCGCAACCCCAACGGGCATACCGTGCCGTTTGAGGGAGTGGTAGAGACGCTTGCCGCGCTGGGTGACGCCGCGGTTCCGTGCGCCGTGCTCTCGAATAAACCGCACGCGCTTACCGTTCCGGTGGTTGAGCAGACGCTTTCCGATCACCGCTTTGTTGCGGTCTACGGCGACCGTCCCGGCGTTGCACCCAAGCCGGATCCCGGCACCGCGCAGGAGATTGCCGCGCAGCTTGGGTGTTCGCCGGCCGAGGTGCTGTTTGTGGGTGATTCAGATATTGACATGCAGACCGCGGTTGCCGCGGGAATGGAACCGGTTGGGGTCACGTGGGGCTTTCGTACGCGTGAAGAGCTTCAGCGTGCCGGCGCTCGGGTGATCATCGACCGGCCGGCACAACTCTTGGATTTACTGGAGAAGGACAATGGAAACCACTGAGATTCTGGATCGCGCGCAGCGCTACGTTTCTTTGGAGCAGGATGCGGACTTTCGCGGGCAGATCGAGAAGCTTCTGGAAGAGCGCAACACCGAAGAGCTCTCGGATCGCTTCTACACCGACCTCGAGTTTGGAACCGGAGGGCTGCGCGGTGTGATTGGTGGCGGCTTCAACCGCATGAACCGGTTTGTGGTGCAGCGTGCGACGCAGGGGCTCGCCAACTACGCCAATGTGCACGGCGAGCGGAGCCCGGAGGGGAAGCTTCGTGCCGTTATCGCCCACGACTCACGGCGCTATTCCGCGGAGTTCTCGCTGCACGCCGCCCTGGTGCTCGCCGCCAACGGTATCGAGACGTGGCTGTTTCCATCGCTTCGTCCCACGCCGCAACTCTCCTTCGCGGTGCGGGAGAAGAACGCGACAATCGGCATTGTGGTGACCGCGAGCCACAATCCGCCGGAATACAACGGCTACAAAGTGTACTGGGCGGGCGGCGCGCAGGTCATTCCACCGCACGACGAGGGCATCATCGATGAGGTCGGACGGGTCGGAGACGGCGTCAAGCGAATGTCCCGGGAAGAGGCCGAGGCGAGGGGCTTGCTTCATACCTTCGGCCCCGAGATCGACGACCGGTTTGTTGACGTCGCCAAAAGCGTCATCGTGCGTCCGGAACTGCTGAAGGAGCACGGGGGTGAGGTGAAGGTGGTCTACACGCCACTGCACGGAACCGGGGCGCAGTTTGTGGAGCGGGTACTCGGCGAAGTCGGGGTTACGGTGGTGACGGTGCCCGAGCAGCGCGAGCCTGACGGAGAGTTTCCCACGGTGAAGTTTCCCAATCCGGAAGAAGCTCCCGCTTTGAAGCTGGCACTGGAGTTGGGAAAACGCGAAGGCGCCAACCTGGTGATGGCCACGGATCCGGACGCCGATCGCATCGGAATTGCGGTTCCTGACGGGGACGGGTTTCGGCTCATCACGGGAAATCAGCTGGGGGTTTTGCTGGTTGATTATCTCTTTTCCGCGCTCAAGGAAAAGGGGCGCCTTCCGAAAAAGCCCGCGTTTGTCAAAACCATTGTAACAACCGAGCTTCAGCGTGTTGTTGCTGAGCATTACGGCGCGCAGGTCTTTGATACGCTTACCGGATTCAAGCACATTGCGGAGTTGATTCGCCGGTTTGAAGCTGATCCCGATGGGCCCACTTACGTGATGGGCGACGAGGAGAGCTACGGTTACCTGATCGGAACCCAGGTGCGGGACAAAGACGCAATTTCGGCGGCGCTGCTGACCACGGAAATGACCCTCTACCACCTGCGGCAGGGTAAATCGGTCATCCAGCGGCTGGAGGAGATCTACCGTGAGTTTGGGTACTACGAGGAAGTGACAATCTCCCGGAACTTTCCCGGCCAGGCCGGTGTTTCGGTCATGAAGGGGCTCATGGAACGACTGAGAAACGATCCGCCGGAAGAGCTTGGCGGTCTGCGCGTTGTGCGCGTTCGCGATGTCGAGCGTGGTGTGATGATCGATCGTGAACGCGGCACCGAGACCCCGGAAGACCTGCCGAAGTCGAACGTGCTGCAGTTTTTTCTCTCCGATCAAACCGTGGTGAGTGTGCGGCCTTCGGGAACGGAACCAAAGATCAAGTTCTACGCGTCAACGCCGGTCCCGGTGACCTCCAGCCTCGCCGCCGCGCGAACCGCCGCCGCTTCGACCCTCGGTGGAATCGAAGGGTTTATCAACGACATGATCGAGTCCGCGAGCAAGGGCTGAGGAGCAAACCGCCATCATGGATTTCTCACGTTCGGTTCACGAGGTGATCTTCACCGCGTTTGACTTTGAAACCACCGGCCTCTACCCGGCTACCGACCGGATCGTAGAGTTTGGTGCCGTGCAGTTTCAGGACA
>SLTF01000337.1 GCA_007130025.1 Spirochaetales bacterium
CAATGATTCTCTCGATGGTGTTCTTTCTGTCGACGTCGCGCGAACGCGACCTCATCGTCGCCATGCGCACTGTTCGCGTTCCGTTCGTGGTCACCTATGTGTTTGCGATGGCGCTGCGGGCTGCGGGAATGGTGCTTGAGGATTTCCAGATCGTGCGACAGGCGGAACGGGCGCGTGGGTTCGATGCAACGGGCAAGTCCATTCCATACAAGATCAGGAAGTACGTGATGTACATGGTTCCCCTCTTCGCACTTTCGCTGCGGCGCACCGAAGAGTTCACCAACGCGTTGGTGGCGCGAGGGTACGCGTTTACCGGACCCGGGGCGCGATTCAAACGGGCCGACTACGTGCTGACTCACTATCGTTTCTCGCTGTTCGATGGGGCATGCACTACGATAATTGTCGCGGGGTTCGTCGCAATTCTGGTTGCCCGTTTTGGTTTTGCCAGACTTACCGTCGATGATTCGATGCTGTTAAGATGGGTATTCGGTCTGGTCAGCACATAGGCCGACCCGTCGGCACATGGAAGGAGCTCTCGTGGCGGTAGCGATTCAATTCACCGATTTCACCTGGACCTACGCGCATACTTCCCGCGCTGCGTTACGTGCAATCAACCTGACCGTCCATCAGGGCGAATGCATCGGAGTGATCGGACCCAACGGCTCCGGCAAGACGACGCTTGCCTATTCGATCGATGGACTGATCCCCGGCCAGTATCACGGTATCAAGCACGGCCAAGTCGACATCAATGGTCGCGAAGTCGAAGACTACGCGAAGGGAACCCTCCAACGCGAGGTAGGGCTGGTGTTCTCGGACCCGGAGGCGCAATTCACCGCCATGACGGTAGAAGACGAACTCGTATTCGGGTTGGAAAACCTGGGACTGCAGATCCCCGAGATTCGCGAGCGTCTGGAATGGGTAACCGAGCTTACCGGTCTGGCGCCGTTGCTGGAAAAGCCCCCTTACGAAATCTCCGGCGGGCAGAAACAGCGCGTTGCGCTCGCCGCGGTGCTCGCGATGCGCCCCAAGGTACTGGTGCTCGATGAGCCGACTTCAATGCTCGATCCCGTATCGCGCAAGCGGGTGTTCCAGGTTCTCGATGAGTTGCGCAAACAGGAGAACACGACGCTGGTTCTGATCGAGCATGGACTGGAGCATGTTGTACCGCTTGCCGACCGAATGGTTCTGCTTTCGGGCGGCTCGATCGTACTGGACGCGCCGACTCCGACGTTCTTTGAGCACCTTGATCTGCTTGGACAACACGGCATCGCGTCGCCCGGCGCAGTTGAGGTCGTTTCCCGGTTGAAGGCGGACGGGCGGTATGACGGAGAGCTTCCCCGCGACGTCGACGGGGCGGAGGCAATCGTTCGCGAACTCCTGGCAGCCACCGGCTCGAAGGAGGCACGATGAACGATCGATATATTCGCGTCGATGGTCTGGGATTCCGGTACCAGGACGGTACCGAAGCGCTGTCCGGTGTCGACCTCACCATCGGCTCGAACGAGTTTGTGGCACTTATCGGGCAAAATGGTTCCGGCAAGACTACCCTCTCCAAGTGTCTGAACGGACTTCTGAAGCCTTCCGCCGGCCAGGTGATCGTGGACGGACTGGATTCCCGCTCTACCTCGATTGTTCAGATGGTGAAACGCGTGGGGTATGTGTTTCAGAATCCCGACCATCAGCTCTTCAACGGAAATTGCTGGGACGAAATCGCATACGGCCCCCGGAACATCGAACTGCCGGAAGCGGAAGTCAAGGAGCGGGTTGAAGAGGCGGCCTCGGTTGTGGGACTCCCGACGTCATCCTTCAGCGAGCATCCGTTCTTCCTCTCCAAGGGCATGCGTCAGCGCGTCGCGATCGCAGCGATTCTTGCGCTGCGGCCGCAGGTGATCATCGTGGATGAACCCACCACCGGACAGGACACCCGGCAGTCCATCGAAATCATGGAATTCCTGGTCATGCTCCATCGGCAGCACGATCACACGGTCATCATCGTCACCCACGATATGGACATTGTAGCTCGGTACGCCGACCGGGTGATTGCGATGGCCGGGGGGCGGGTGCTGGGCGATGCCCCGCCCGCCGAGCTCTTCTCTGACCGCGCAGTACTCGAGGCAACATTCATCGAGCCACCCCAGGCAACCCGCCTCGCGCTGAGATTGGAGGACTGCGGTATTTCGAGCGGTGTGCTTTCCGCCACCGACCTGCTGGCGCAGATTTCGAGGTAACTGCCCCGGTGAAGGACAGGAAGCGAGTTTTTCTGAATCGTGCAGCGAAAACTTGGGAGGCATACGGGCAATCCGGAATACGGGACGCATCTGTCTTGAGTGATTTGGGGCCTCCTGGACAGGGAGTACCAATGGTTCTTATCTGCATTTGCTTCGAGTTCAAGTCTTCGGCAACGGTCATTGGTGACCGTGCGATAGGTACCGTTTAGCCGATCAAAAGTTTCACCATGGTTAGTCGTTGATTCTAGACGAAGAGAGCCCCCGGCAATACGATTTCCTCATGACGCGATAGCTCCATTTCAGCTGTGCATCTTCCGTTACCTGAATGAACTGGTCACTCTATGGCGTGGGTCTAACGCTCTCCGATACTCCCGCCAGAGATCTCAACTCCCGAGGCAGAGTCAA
>SLTF01000409.1 GCA_007130025.1 Spirochaetales bacterium
AACTGGTGCGCCTGGCTGATTTCATGATAGACGAGTACCGTCGTGTGCGAGCGGGGGAGCCGCCACTCTACGAGGTAACTTTGGAGATGCTCGAAACGATGGCTTGACGGACCACGCAGGGCACCCGTTTGGCTCCTCGCCGAGATCCAGGCGCTGGGTCTGTGATGTGCATGCCGCAATCCGCAGGTACGGGCAGTATAGACCGCACCCGATTCCCCGGAGCGCTACGTCAGCCTCTCAAGTCGCCCCTTGCGCCGGGTGAGGTTCCTGTAGTCCCACTGTATCTCCATCGCAGTCTTGCCGGCAGATCTGCCGGCCAGCTTGCCGACTGACCCCATCACGCCACTGGTGGTAGAATGTGGTCCGAATGCGGGAGATATCCATACGCGACGCCCGCCGGGTCGGGCTTCACCGGCAGGGGCTTCTTCGGGCGGGAGGATTCGGCAGCGGGAAGCCTGCCGTACAGAGGGTAATCGAGCGCCTGGGGTACGTTCAGATCGACACGATCTCGGTCGTCGATCGCGCTCACGATCACGTGATCAAGACCCGCGTGCCCGGTTACACAGGGCTGTTGCTCGACGACCTCGTTCGGCGCGACAGGACCGTCTTCGAGTACTGGGCACACGCAGCGGCGTACCTGCCGATGGCGGAGTTTCGGTTCTCGCTCCCGATGATGGAGGGGTTTGCGCGCGCACGGCAGGCGGAACTGGATGAAGGGCTGGCTGCCGACGTGATCGCGCGCATCCGACACGAGGGGCCACGGCAGTCGAGGGACTTCGACCCTCCCGACGGCCGTCGTCCGAAAGGGTGGTGGGACTGGAAACCGGCCAAACGCACGCTGGAGCATCTCTTCCTTTCGGGACGGCTGTTGATATCGCACCGCGAAGGGTTCCAGAAGGTCTACGACCTGCCCGAAAACGTGCTCCCCGCGGACATCGACACCACGATGCCGTCGCCGCACGAATGGCACCGCCATCTGGTCCTCCGGGTTCTCCGGGGATTCGGAATCGCAACGGCGCGCCACATCGCTTCCGCGTGCCGGACGGCCGGTCGGTGGACACAGCAGCCGCTGAGAGACTCGATCTCCGCCGCGATCGACGCGCTTGTCGAAGACGGGTTCATTGAGCCGGTGTTGTGCAGCGGCCGGACCTGGTATACCCTGCAGGGCGAACTCGACGCATTGCCGTCGCGCCTACCAAAGAAGGCCATCCGGTTTCTGTCACCCTTCGATCACGCCGTCATCGACAGGAGCCGAACCTTCGACCTGTTCGGGTTCGAGTACCAGATCGAGTGCTACGTGCCGGCGCCAAAACGCACCTACGGGTACTACTGCCTGCCCATCCTCTGGGGAGACGAGTTCATCGGCCGCATGGACGCAAAGGCGGCACGATCCGCCGGCCGCTTCGAAGTGCGCGGCCTCTTCCTCGAGCCCGGCGTCACCATGAATGACCAGCTCGCCGGGGCGCTCACCGAAGGCATCCGGCGTCTTGCACGGGCCCACGGATGCGCCGAGGTGGAGATGCCTCACGGCTCGCAGCCTCACGCCGGGAACTCGGAATACCCGTGATCGGGTGCGGCGCGCTCGGCCAGGGGCTCCTGACGGACGGATTGACTCGAAGGAAGGCGCGACGAAGCCGCCTTTCCCGAATCACCGGTCTCACGTACGACGATCTCACGCCGCTGCGGGCCACGATCCGGCGGATCGCACGCCGCCACCCGTCCGCGGCAGTGACACAACCGCGACGCGCGCGTACGCTGGGGTGGGTCCGCTGGTGAGGTCCGCCCACCTGCGGGCTCGCTGACACAATGGTCTGGGCGCCTTTGGTTTGAGGAGGCAGTACGATGCATCAGTACGCGTACCGTGCAGAGGTGATCGACGTGCGCGGTGACGGCTCAGCCGGCTTCCGGATCGACCTGGGGTTTCGCGTCTACGTCAATCGCGTGCTGAGCGTCGTCGATCCGCCGCCGATGTCCCCTGGTGAAGAGCTCCACCTTCTGGTCACCCACGAAGACGACGGGACGGTGGTCGTCCGGGTGCACGATCGGTCGCACTGGCGGTTGCCCCCGCTGTGGCATTACCCCGGCACGCTGATGCGCGTCATCGACGGTGACACGATCGACGCGCGCGTTACGATCTATCCGGGGATCCAGATCGAAGAACGGTTTCGGTTGTCCCGCATCTGCGCACCGGAGATTTTCTGCAGGCGCCACGACGACCCCGAGTACCTGCGCGGGATCGCAGCGCGCGACTTCGTGATCGACCGGTTTCGTGACGCGGGCGGTCGAATGCTCCTTGTCACGAGTCGTCGCGGCAAGTGGCGCCGCTGGATCGCCGATGTCTACGTCGACGGCTCCACTCTCCGTCTCAGCGACCAGATCTTCCGGGCGGGCCACGCGGTGCTCTGGTTCCAGGTCCCGCCAAAGCCACCACGGTCGACGTCGCAGCCGGTACTCCACGACGACGGCCTACGCCGACAGCTCACGCTCCACGCGAAGCGCGTCGGTCTCACCGCGGACCAGCTCGTCAGCCGCGCGCTCGACCACTACCTCCGGTCAGATCCGTCGGTTGCTGGGGAGCGGTGAACCGGGCGTCGGTAGACTCACCCACGCCTTCGCATTTTCGTCC
>SLTF01000361.1 GCA_007130025.1 Spirochaetales bacterium
ATCGGGAGCGCTTACTCCACCTCGGCGATGCCGAGTTTCTTCAGCTGTTCCTGCTCTTCTTTGCGCGCCACGTAGGAGTGGCGCTTCTTGTTGACGCGAAGGAGGTGTTCCTTGAGTGCGGCGAGCTCGACGTTGATACCACGCAGCTCGGCGCGGTGCTCGCGCGCCACTTCGCTGCGGATGTAGGTGTCGATGCCGCTGAACCGGCGGTGCAGGATGAAGAGTTCTTCGATTTCTTTCTGAAGGAACTGAAAGAGCTGCTCTTCGTCTGCCTCCTGAATTTTTCGAGCCGGGGCGCTTACGCGGTTGAGAATGGCTCCGTAGAGCCGCGCGCGCTTCTGCACGCCGTCGGAAAACTGCTCCAGATCGATCTCCTCGCTGTGGCGCGCGGAGGTGTTCTCGTCCAGAAACTCGACGGTAAAGACCGGTTTGTCGGCGGGCCGATTGGTCATCCGGTCCACCCAGTCCTTGAATCGGTCGATCACCGATTTTCTGCGGGCACGCAGCAGCTCAGCGTTTTCACGGGTTTTCTCAACCAGGGTCGTGAGCGTTCCACCCCCGGCAACCATGGTCCGCACCGCGTCCTGGAGCATTGCGCGAAACTCGTCCTGCCGGGACGCCACCTGAGGCTTCTTTTCTTCAATCTTCAGCCGATCGAGCAGATCCTTCTGAAGCTGCGGGGCCTGGTCGGAGAATCGCTCGTCCAGCATCTCGCCGGCGAGGTCCGCATAAAAGGGAATGGCCGGCTGCGCGGTCGCGGCGGCCCGTCGCAACTGTTTCAGCACCGCTTCGCGTTCCGTCCCCATTTTTCGCGGGTCGACGCGGCAGTGGGGAAGGAGTTCGTTACTCATGGCGTGCTTGATTGCCTCACGCTGGTAGTCCGCGACCTCTTTCAGAAGTTGCAGTACGGTCCGTGATCGGCGAACGAGCTGATCCTGCGCATCTTTCGTAATGCCTGCGGAGAGCTGATCGTGGTCCCGCACCAGGCGACCGATGTACTCGGCGAGGGTGCGGGTCATCAAGTGGGTTGACGTTTCCGTCAGCTGGTGCCATCGAATGTACTTCACCAGGCCGACCAGGTTCTTCATTCTGGTGAGGTTCATGAAGTCAAGATCAAACTGGAAGTAGCTGTTCAGGTAGTCGAGCTGGTTGTCAAAGCGTGACAGCCGGATGCTCATCTGCTGGTCTTTTTCCGACTCCAGAAAGGCGCCGTCCGGTGGCGGAGAGACTTCGGATATTCGCTCATCATTTTTGTAGGGGTCTGGATGCAGAATCCCCTTTTTCTCCAGCACCTGTGTGAGCGCCCGATACGACGAGTGAAACAGGTGGAATTCCTGCTTGAGCTCGGGGATGCGCTTTTCCTGAAGGAGTGTTCGCCGGGCTTCGAGGGCCTGCTGAAGGTGTTGGTCGAAATCGGTTGGCGTCTGCATGAAGGGTGCCGTACAAAATATCCCACAAATGCGCGCAAGACGCAATCAGGGAGACTCTTTGGTGCGTTCATATCGGGTAGAGGGGGAAGTGCCCATGAAGTGGATGATGCGAAGAGTCCCCGCGTTGCTGATCGCAATGTGGCCGGCCACCGCTTTCGTATTGACCGGCGGCTGCTCGTTGGCGCAGGAGGAGCTGACGGTGCGAGTTGTGGTGCCGTCGATCTCCGGTGACTGGCCGATGGAGGCGATCACCGGGTACACGGTGGAATGGTACGCGGACGGCGTTCAGTCGCGGTCTGTACCGCGTGATGTGGATGCGCTGCGGGTCACGATGCCCAAGCGGCGAGGCGTCCCGCTGTTGATTCACCCGGTAACCGCCTCCGGGGATCGGTTGCTGCCCGCCGGGGCGCTGGTGCCCGAGCATCTCAGCGCCGGCGGGGTGTTGCGGCCCTCCTGGGACGGCGGAGCCGCGGCCACAATTGTGATGCGGATTGCGCGCCGCACCGGGGCTCCCGAGCGTTACCACGGGGCACGGCTCTTCGGGGAGCTTTCCGCACGAACCGACGGCGATCCGTGGCGCGCCGACCTTGATGCCCTGACCGAGCAGCTTCTGGGTGGGGCGTTTCGCTCCACGGCCATCCGGGCGCGTCCGCGCGTACCGGTCCGGCTCGCGGCGCCCGCCGGCGCGTGGCTGCGCGACTCACCCTCGGCGATCGCGCTTGCACGCGACGCTGAAGGTGCGCTTCTGGTTGAGCTGGAGGAGGGGGTGCACCGTCTGCATCATCCCCAGGGCGGTGCGGTTCTGACCGTCTCGGTTGATGCGCGCGGCGAGGTGCTGACGCGGCTCACCGCACAACGATATTGACCAGCTTGTTGGGTACGGTGATCACCTTGACCAGTTCCTTGCCGGCGGTGAATTCCGCGATGCGCTCCAATCCCAGTGCCCGGTCGCGCAGTTCGGCCTCCGGCGTGTCGGTGGGCAGCTCGATGCGGGCGCGCACCTTGCCGTTGACCTGTACCACCACGGTGACCTCTTCGTCACGGGTGAGCGACTCTTCCCACTGTGGCCACGCTACCATACTCACCGACGGTGGGTTGCCCGCGCGTTCCCAGAGCTCCTCGGCGAGATGCGGCGCGTAGGGCGCGAGCAGCAGGATGAAGGGTTCCCAGGCGGCACGGAAGAGGGTCTCTTCCTTGTACAGCTCGTTGATATAGATCATCAGCTGCGCGATGGCGGTGTTGAACTCCAGTCTCCCGGTGTCGTGATCGACCTTCTTGATGGTCTTGTGGAGGACCCGCAGGATGTGCTCGGGAGGTTCTCCTTCGACCAGCTCGCGTTCGGCCAGACGCCACGCACGGTCCAGAAAGCGGTGAACCCCGCTGATGCTGCCGGTTGACCACGGTTTCTCGGCCTCCAGCGGACCGAGGAACATCTCAAACATGCGAAGGGTGTCGGCGCCGTAGGCGGAGACGACGTCGTCCGGGTTGACCACGTTGCCGCGCGACTTGGACATGCGAAGGCCATCTTCTCCCAGAATCATTCCCTGGTTGATCAGGCGCATGAAGGGCTCCTCGGTGTTCACCACCCCGATATCGTAGAGCACCTTGTGCCAGAAGCGGGCGTAGAGCAGGTGGAGCACCGCGTGCTCGGCGCCGCCCACGTAGAGGTCAACCGGCATCCAGTAGTCGATCTTGTCGCGGCCGGCGAGCTCACGGTCATTCCGTGGGTCGAGGTACCGCAGGTAGTACCAGCAGGAGCCGGCCCACTGCGGCATGGTGTTGGTCTCGCGTCGCCCCATGGACCCGGACCCGTCGGGGCATCCGGTAACTACCCACTCTTCGACCTTGGCAAGTGGAGACTCTCCGGTTCCGCTTGGTTTGTAGCTCTGCACGTCGGGCAGGCGAAGCGGCAGCTGTTCTTCGGGCACCGGAACGATGGTTTCCCCGCAGTGCACCAGCGGGATGGGCTCGCCCCAGTAGCGCTGGCGGGAAAAAATCCAGTCGCGCAGCTTGTAGTTGACGGCTTTTCGGCCCAGGCCCTGCTCGGTCAGCCACTCGGTGATCCGCTGCTTGAAGACCGCGGTCTGCAGGCCGTCAAAGTCGCCGGAGTTCATTGCGTGCCCCTCGCCGGTGAACGCTTCGGCGAGGCCGCCGTCTTCGGTATGGGCAACGTAGACCTCGGCGGGAGGCTCGACCACCTGCACAATGGAGAGGCCAAACTGAACGGCAAACTCCCAGTCGCGGGTATCGTGGGCGGGAACGGCCATGATGGCGCCGGTTCCGTACGAGACCAGGATGTAGTCGGAGATCCAGACGGGCACGCGTGCCTTATTGACCGGGTTGATTGCGTAGGCACCGGTGAAGACACCGGTCTTGTCCTTGGCCAGGTCGGTTCGCTCCAGATCGGACTTCAGGCGCGCCTGCTCCACGTAGGCGTCCACCTCGGCGCGCTGCGCGGCGGTGGTGATGCGGTCCACCAGGGCGTGCTCCGGCGCCAGCACCATGTAGGTAGCACCAAAGAGGGTATCGGGCCGCGTGGTAAAGACTTCGATATCGCCGGAGCCGTCTTCGAGGGCAAAGCGGACGTTGGCCCCCTCGCTGCGGCCGATCCAGTTGCGCTGCATCGCCTTGATGGACTCCGGCCAGTCGAGGCCGTCCAGGTCCTCAAGGAGGCGATCGGCGTACTCGGTGATGCGCAGGATCCACTGCCGCAGCGGACGGCGTTCCACCGGGTGGTTTCCCCGCTCCGAGCGCGGTCCGTCGGGGGTGGTGAGCACCTCCTCGTTGGCGAGCACCGTGCCCAGTGCTTCGCAGTACCAGACCGGCATTTCGGCGACGTAAGCGAGTCCGCGTTCGTACAGTTTGAGAAAGATCCACTGCGTCCAACGGTAGTAGTCGGGGTCGTGGGTGGATACCTCGCGGTCCCAGTCGTAGGAAAAGCCCAGCGACTTGATCTGCTCGCGGAAGCGGTTGATGTTGCGCTCGGTGGTTTCCAGCGGGTGGGTCCCGGTCTGAATGGCGTAGTTCTCCGCCGGCAGACCAAAGCTGTCGAACCCCATGGGATGCAGGACGGCGTATCCGTTCATCCGGAGATATCGGCAGTAGATGTCCGTGGCGGTGTAGCCCTCGGGATGGCCCACGTGCAGCCCGGCAGCCGAAGGGTAGGGAAACATATCCAGAACGTAGGCGCGCTTCTCTTTGGGAATGGAGGGGTCTTCGGTCACCCGGAAGGTCTTCTCGCGCTCCCAGTAGGCCTGCCACTTCTGCTCGATGTCGGTGAACGGATATTTGCTCATAGGCGGCATGATACCGAAGCGTTATGGGCCCGTCAACTTTGGATGGTGATGGTGCCCCGGTCGATCATCCGGCGCAGCCGGCGCGCAACCGCGCGGCGAATGGGAATGCGACTCGCGGGAATGATCAAGGCAAACCCCAGCACATCGGTGAGTACCCCGGGGGTGATCAAAAGCAGCCCCGCAGCCAGAAGCAACAGCCCGTCGAGCAGGGGATCGCCGGGGAAGCGGCCCTCGTTGATCTCGATCTGGATTCGCGCCCAGACCTGGAAACCCTGCAGCCTCGCGAGCCACGCTCCCACAAATCCGGTCGTCAGGACGATGAGGATCGTCGGCAGCGCACCGATCCAGGTTCCGATGCGGATCAGAAGGTAGAGTTCAATCAAGGGGATAACGGTAAACAGCAGAAAGAGTTTGCCCAACATGGCTGCAGCCTATCACGGAAGCCGGTCAGCGGGAAGGTCGTACCCCGTGTGGAGACGGAACCGTCGTGGGGACAAAAAAACCCCCTCAGGAAAGGAGGTATAAAACCTGAGGGGGCACCGTCAAAAAAAACATTTGCTCCCACCGAAGTGGGCTATTTCATAAAACGAGTAACACTCGCTTTATTTATTGGGGAAACAACCAAACCGCGAAAAGGTTACAGGAAAAACGCAAATTTGATGGCCGAAATGTAATCGGTTGCATCGAAAAGATCAAGCGTGATGCGCAGATTATTCGCACGAATTCGGTGTCTATTGGCCCCAATCGCCGTCATCATCGTCCGACGGGGGGGAGAGTCGCAGGCGAACCGCGACGATGCGGCGCCCCGTCATTGTCTCCACGACAAAACGACCGATCTCGGTGTTCACCTCTTCCCCAACAACCGGGATATGACCGATTCGGGTCATCAGATAGCCGCCTACGGTCTTTCCCCCGCGAACGTCGGGAATTTCCAGGTCCAGCAGCTCGTTGACCACGTAGACCGGAGCATCGGCCATGATTCGCACCGATCCATCGCCCATGTCGGTTACCGGTTCACGGTGCTTGGACTCGTGTTCGTCATAGATTTCACCGAGGATTTCCTCGATCGCGTCTTCCAGGGTGACGATGCCCGAAACGCCACCGTACTCATCGAGTACCACCGCCATGTTCAGCCCCTCGGCGCGAAACTGGGTGAGCATCTCTTCCACGCTGCGGTGCCCCGGCACGAAGATGGGATCGACCATCACCGTGGAGATCGACGCACTCCCGTCGCCCTGCTCGCGACGCTGCAGCAGATCCCGCAGGATCGCGATCCCTACGATGCGCTCGGGATCGCCGTCGTAGACCGGGACCCGCGAGAATCCGTGACGACTGATCTCGCGAAGCGCTGCTTCGACGGTGAGCGTCTTGTCGAGGCTGAACACCCGGGTCCGGTGCGTCATGATCGACTCCACCGTCACGTCACCAAAGCGAAAGACGTTCTTCACCATCCGCGACTTGGAGTTTTCCAGCACGCCGACGTGTTCGGCGTGCTTCACGAGACTCAGAAGGCCTTCGCGGGTGACCGCCGAACTCGGGGTGGCGCCGGAAAGTCTCGTGATCAGAAGCACTACCGAGGCGATGGCCCACACCACCGGGCGAAGAATGAGATCGAGGAAGGTGATCAGACGAACGGTGTGCACCGACCAGACTTCATTGTAACTGATGGCGAGCTGTTTGGGAGTGACCTCCCCGAAGATGAGCACCAGAAGGGTGAGGATGGCCGTGGTAAGGGCGAGCGCGCCGCTTCCGAATACCCGGACGGTGAACTCGCCGGCAAGCACCGACGCCGCGATGTTGACCACGTTGTTGCCGATGAGCACCACGGTGAGAAGTCGCTCGGGGTTCTCGCTTGCGGCGGCTACCATCCGCCCGCGTTTGCCCCACTTGTCTCGGATTGAATGAACCTGGGCGGCCGACAGCGACGTGAACGCGGTCTCGGTTCCTGAGAAGAAGCCGGAAAGCGCGACAAGCGCCGCAATGGTCAGAAGCCGCGGCAGCATGGCGGGTTACTCAACGTTGAGGATTTCCTTCATCGCTTTGACAAGGGTTTCCTTGGGCAGGGCGCCGGCGGCCATCTGCGGTTGGGCATCCACCGGAATAAACAGCAGCGACGGGATGCTCTGGATGCCGAAGGCGGCGGCGAGCTCCTGCTCTTCGTCGGTGTTGATCTTGTAGACGTGCATCTTGCCGGCGTACTCCTCGGAGATCTCTTCGAGGATCGGCGCGACCATCTTGCACGGGCCACACCAGTCGGCGTAGAAATCGACAATCGCGGGGAGATCGCCTTCATATTTCCATTCTTTGCTCTGGTCGAAGTTGAATACTTTTTCCTTGAAACTCTCGGTGGTCAATCGTTCTGCCATGTCATAGTCCTTTGGTGAAACACCATATTAGTTTTTCTATATATAGTATAGCACAAAACCGATCGAACGTAAAGCCCGCCGGCTTGGGCAATACCGTCTCATTCAACAAATTGCACCCGGTCAAACCCGGCTGTTTCCAACATGCCGCCGACGAACTCCCTCCCGTTGGCTTCCGCTACGAGGAGCAGTCCCTCGGCAACGGTGCGCTCCCGTACGGCATCCGCCACAAAACCGGCAATTTCGCGCCATGCGGCCGGTTGGAGGGCGAAGTCCGGAAAGCGGTACCGAGCGGTGTTGACGTCTTCGATGATGACCTCGGTTACGGTGGCGCGCGGCAGCTGTACCGCGATGGCCCGGTCACGCGGGGCGCCGATGGCACGCATCACGGTGGCCACTTCGTCCGGGCCGGCAGCGATACCTCGATCCCACACCGTGCCGGCAAGGTCAAACCCACCGCGGACAATGACGGTGATCACCACGAAGTCGGGCCGATCTGCCGTCACCGAGAAGCGGTGAGTCCTCGCCAGGTTCCACGCACGCCAGTGCTCGTACTCCCGCGGCGTGAGAACGTCTTCAATCCTGCCGGAGGCGCCCCGCAGCCGCGACAGGATAAGCTCGATCGACGTATCCGCGTGCAGGAAGTCAAAGGGAAAGACCGCCCGGTAGACGTACTCGACGGTGTTGAAGGTGTACATGTCGCGCACCTCGGCGAGCAGGCCGGCGGAAACCACGGTGCGTTGGGTGCGCGAGCGGTCTCGTGACCACGGCGGCATGAGCCTCAGGCCGCCACCAAAGCGGCCTGCGCCAATCACCACCCCAAGCACCAGGGCGGCGGTGACCGCGAGCAGCGGAACCACAATGGCGATTGCGGTGCGAACCTTCATCGCGCGGCTCCTGGAGGTGATTCAACCGGCGTTGGTTCCGCCCACGGCAGATCAAGCGAGGATTCCGGCGGGCTCGTTCCGCGACTGATCTGCACGTCGGTGAATCCTGCGAGTTCGAGCATGTTTCGCACCACCCGCTCGGCGTTCTGATCGGCGCGCAGGAGGATTCCCCGTTCGATGGCATCGTGACGGACCGTCTCCTTGACCGATTCGAGGTGGTCGGTGAGCTCCAGCCAGCGGATGGTACCGCCCTGTTCGCGGACAAAGTACTGCTCGATCGAGCGCTCGTCTGCGTCCACAAGGAGGATTCGCGCAGACGGCAGCCGCACAAAGAGCCGCTCGGGACGCACCGGATCGCCTCGCAGTTCAAATCCGTCACGGAGGTCGACGCCGGCACGCACGCGAATGTTGATGCTGAAGAGCACGCGACGGTCCATGGTTCGCAGGAAGAGCAGCGACCGCTCTTCGCCGAAAAAGACTACCTCACGATAGAGATGCTCGAAGGTGGAGATTTCCAGAAGACCGCGGATCCGTTGCTCAATGCGCGACAGGCTCGCCGCCGAGTCAGCTGTACAGCCGGCGCTGAGCACAAGGACGAGAAGAACCGGGGCTGCAACGGCGCCGATCCGGCGCATTACCTGATCATACTCCTCATCCACTATAGCGTACGGTTGTTCAAAAGGCAAACACGCGCTACTATTCCAGCGGCAATTTTTCGCTCGTTTCTTGGGGATTGATTCCGCACAGATGGGGTGCAATCCATGGATGCGCAGGGGAGGCGGCGGTGGCCGATCTGACGGTACAGGAACAGGTAGAACTCATCCGCGAGGTTTTCTCCTACGCAAACCGGTTCCAGAACTCGACCTTCGTCATTCAGCTCGATTACGCCATTCTGGCGCAGGAGTCGCTGCCCGATCTGGTGAAGGACCTGGTGCTGCTGCGTCAGACCGGCATCCAGATCATTCTGGTGCCGGGTGCCAGGGGGCGTATCGATGAGGTCCTGACCCGCTACGGAATCCCGTGGGAATTGCACAAGGGAGTTCGAATTGCCACTCCCGAGGCGATCCCCTTCATCAAAATGGCCGCGTTTGACACGGCAAATACCCTGCTCACCCACCTGACGGCCAACAGCGCCAACGCGGTCATCGGCAACTGGGTCAAGGCGCGGGCACACGGGGTGCGCGACGGCGTTGATTTCCAGGAGTCGGGCATCGTGGAGCGGATCAAGATCGACCAGCTGCGCGCGGTCCTCGATCAGGGCATCATCCCGGTGTTTCCGTGCATTGGCTGGAGCGCGGGCGGCAGACCCTACAACGTCTCATCGCGCCAGCTCGCCGCGACCCTCGCCGCCGAGCTTCACGCCGACAAGCTCTTTTTCATCACCGACGCCCCGGGTCTCTTTGCTAATGAGTTCACCGTGCCGGAGGGGATCGATCTGACCACGGAGGGGCGCGTCTCCCGCATGACCGTGAACGAGGCCCGGGAGTTCATCGAGGCCAATCCCGGCCACTCCGCGGAGACCATGTACGAGCTCATCGAGCTTGCCTACGCCTCGAGCATTCACGGCGTAGAGCGGGTGCATATCCTGGACGGTCGAACCGACGGGGTGATGCTCAAGGAGATCTTCTCCAACCTGGGCATGGGCACCATGGTGCACGCCAATATCTACCAGAGCGTGCGCGCGATGCGGCTCGAGGACGTTGCCGACGTGTACCGGCTCATGCGTCCCCTGGTGGAACAGGGCATTCTGGTGCAACGCAGCGAAGACCATCTCTCAGAGACGTTCGGTGACTTTGTGGTGTACGAAACCGACGGAACGATTCACGGTTGTGCCGCGCTGCATCAGTACGGCGGCGGCGTGGCCGAGATCGCCGGAGTTGCGGTGGACACCCGCTACTCGCATCTGGGAATCGGGCACAAACTCATCAGTTTTCTGATCAACAAGTCCAAACGGCTCGGGCTGAGCCGCATCATCGTCCTGACCACCGCCACGGTGGACTGGTTCCGCGCCCTCGGCTTTCACGAGGGAAACCGCGCCGATCTTCCGGCGGACCGGCGCTCCCCCTACGACGAGGGCCGCCGCTCGCGCGTTCTGGTGCTCGACCTGGGCTGAGGCCGCGCGCGGATCAATACACAAAACTGAACGTGGTCTGGACCGTCGCCCCTCCGGGCCGGTTGGGGTGAAAGACGTCGCTCGACTCACCCGCAGCCACAAACGCAAACAGACTCATGGTGAAGTCCTGAAAGATGTTCCACGAACCGCCGGGGATGATCATTGCCGACCCGTCGATGGGCGAGACGATGCTGCGCAGGAAGACGCTTGCGTTCCGGGCCGGCGACCAGATCACCTCCGGAAAGAGGGTGATCGCGTAGACGGCTGCGGGATCGCCACGATCGCTCCACGCTGCGGCGGGGCGCCAGAGGCTCTCGAGTCGCAGTGAGAGCGTTGCATCGCCGCCGAGACGGTGGATCTGCAGGGCGCC
>SLTF01000289.1 GCA_007130025.1 Spirochaetales bacterium
CCCATCGACGTGAATCGTCTGCCCCGTCACCCACCCTGAGTGAGGACTCAGGAGATAGTGTGCCGCGGCGGCGATGTCTGCCGGTTCTCCGACACGCCCGAGCGGATGTCGCTCGGCGGACGCCTCGCGCTTCTTGTCGTTGGAGAGCAGCTGCGCCGCGAGCGGGGTGTCGGTAAGCGACGGGGCTACCACGTTGAAGCGCACCCGCTTGGGCGCGTATTCGGCCGCCAGAGACCGGGCAAGCCCCTCAACGGCTGCCTTGGCCGACGAAATGGAAGCGTGAAAGGTAAGGCCGGTTCCCACCGCTACGGTGCTGAAGAGCACCACCGAAGACCCGGGGCGCTCCACCAGAGCCGGTAGCACCAGCCGGAGCACCCGTACCGCGCCCAGGAGGTTGATCGTGTAGTCCTGGAGAAAGCTGTCGTCGCTCAACCGCGAGAAGGGTGCCAGGGTAATCGAGCCGGGACAGTACGCAACGCCATCAAGGGTTGCAGGAAGCGAAACACCCTCAATGGGCTCGCTGACATCCACCGCGACGTGCTCCACCCCGAGAGCCGACAGATCATCGTGCGCGGCGCGGCTCCAGACCGTAACCGACGCGCCGTCATCGACCAGACGACGGGTCAGTTCAAGCCCGATCCCGCTTCCTCCGCCCACCACCAGGTAGTTTCGTTGTGTGTCACTCATAATGGAGAAAGGTAGTCATGCGGCAGGTCAAACGGCAAGCGATAGCGAGCTCGGCTCCGGAGGTGTGTGTCAGACCGGCTCAAGCGTCTCGAGCCGATTCTGGTACTCGATGACGCTCGTGCGAACCGCCTCAAACACCAGAGGGAACACCACATTGTAGAAGTACGAGTTTTGTACCATCCAACGCTTTCGCGCCTCGTACGTTGCGTGCAGACGTTTGGAAGCCGCTGCTATGCTCTGCTCGTAACTCTGATATCCTCGGTCGGCCGAGGTTCCACTGGTGTCGCGTTTCACCGTGTCCTGATACCGTCCAAGCCCTTCGAGCAGAAAGAAAAGCGAGAAGTCTCGAGAGATAGTCTCGGCCACCGCGGCAGCGTCATTCTGAAAGCGACCCATCAGCGCCTCGTATTTGCGCGGATAGATGGTCTTGAACATGAAGTCCTTGCGCAGTCCGACACCCTTGACCGAGAAGAGATCCTCCACTGCCTGGATCACAAATCGGTTTCCTCGGTAATACTGCAGAAGGGAGACAATGCGATCCGCTCCGGCCTCGCCACGCTCGAGAAGCAGGGTAACCAGATCTCGGATGTTCTCCGGCAGGCCCGGATTCACTTCGATGCTGTAGGTACGAAACTCTGCGTCTTTTTTATCTTTCAGCGTAACCGTGCTGAACCGGAACAGATCTTCTTTGGAGAGTCCTCGATAGTATCCAAAGAGCGCCTGTGCCTCTTTTCGAAAACGCTGATAGTACGAATCCACGACGCCGCTGCGTTCAAGGATCTGAAAGAACCCTTCAGAGATTCGAAGCCCACCAACCGGGGCCGTTGCCTCCATTCGCTTGGCCTCAATGACCGGCAGACCGATGATGTCCCACTGTTTTGCCCCGTCCGGGCCGAAGTTTCCAATGGTGACGTCACCGATGTTGGCGCCGATTCGGATCCGGATCTGGAACAGCGCGTTGAACGACGAGGCAACCTCAATGCTGGAGCGAAGGTTTGCAATAATCTCAAAGGCACGGGTCAACACCTCGCGCGTCTCCGGGTTCGCCGTATCGGTGAGAAACCGATCGTTTGCCTGATTGAACTGGAGGCAGACCCGCTGCATTTCGATGCAGGTGTAAAAGAGCTCCCGGGCGATATAGCGTACCGCTTCTTCGTCGGTCATGTTCCTGATGTTGGGATCGATGACGCCTCCGTAGTGGAACATCAGGCTGTCGCCTTCGATCTTGTTCAGGTACCCTCCATGCCGCTTCAGAACCGAGTTAAAGGCGGTGTAGAGGCCGTTGAGCACATCCTGGTTTTCCTGGGGGCTGAGAAACTTCGAGATGAAGGTGTAATCGGCAATGTCCATGAAGGCAACGCCCATGGTACTCACCACCGAGGTGCGCGGGATCCCTCCAATCTCGAGAATGGAGTCGACGAGCTGTCGGGGAAGATAGAACTCTTCGATCTGGCGCCGAAGCCGGTACTCCTGCTGATCGATGCCCGCCAGGGCCATGGCTTCAGACTGTTCGCTCGACATTTGCATTTATCATAGTGCAGCGAGGGGGGAACTGCAAACGCTCACGGCGTACCTCAACCGGCGCCGGCGGGTTCATTCGGAATCATGGCGCGGAACTGCGTTTCGGTGATAATCGCGATCCCCAAAGCCCGCGCCTTCTGGAGTTTACTCGAGTTCCCTTCGGGATCGTTGGTCACCAGGAAGGAAAGCCCTTCGCCCACGCTGCCTCGAGCGGTTCCGCCGTGCGCCTGTACCAGAGCCTCCGCCTCCGAGCGCTTCATCGAATGCAGGGCTCCGGTGAAGCAGAAGCTTCTCCCCGATAGCTCTCGCGAGGCGATCGTACGACCGATGGTAATCTGCCCGCACGACAGAACGGCGGTCATCTCTCCGTAGAGTGTTCGTACCCCTTCGATCAGTGCCGCCGCGGTTGTTTCTCCGATCCCATCGGTCCGCGCCGCCATATCCGACGGTTCCGCGTCGCGAATCGCTTCAAGGCTGTCAAACCCTGCCGAAATCGCTTTCTCGCCAATCAGCTCCCCGATCCCCTCGATGTTAAACCCGGCGATGAACCGCGCGAGCGATATTTCTTTCACCGATTGCAGACCACGCAGGGCACGCCGGGCGATACCCTCGCCCATCCGGTCAAACCCGACGATGTCGTCTTCGGTCAAGGTGTAGAGATCTGCGATGGTCCTCACCCGACCGGATTCAAACAGTTTCTGCACAAGAACGGGACCAAAATCCTTGATGTCAAGAACCTCGATCCACTTGCGGATGCGGTAGTGCTCGCGTTTCGGGCACTGCATATTGGGGCAGAAGAGTCGGGTGCCCTCGTCAATCAGATCGGTACCGCAGGTTTCGCAGACGTCGGGAGCTTCGATGTCAACGGCACCCTCCGGCGTTGTGACAACCGATTCAATCTTTGGGATGATCTCGCCCCGTTTGGTGATGCGAACCATCGAGCCAATCTTGAGGCCCATCTCTGCGATGGCGCGCGTATTCACCAGATTCGCCCGCTTGACGGTGGTACCGGCAAGCCGGACGGGATCGGTTACGCCGATTGGCGTGTAGAGGTGGCCCGAGATGCTCCAGAGAACCTCGCGAAGCTCCGTGATCGCTTCCTCAAGGGTAAACTTGAACGCAATCTGGCGCTCCGGGCGCGCACGCTTCATATCGTCGGGGTCGATCTCCGGGCCCTTCACCACCAGCCCGTCGATGTCGTAGTCCAGCTCGGGCCGGGCGGCGGCCACCTCGTCTCGCAGCGCAACCACCTCCTCGGCAGTCTCACAGCGCCGATGCGACACCACACCAAAGCCCTGTTGAGCGAGCCACTCCAGCTTTGCCGGCTCGTCGACGAAGTACAGGTCATCTTCATCGTGTACGGCATCGTAGCAGAGCACCTCGAGTAGATCGCTGCCAACGCCGTCCTTTCGCTTCATCACGCCGTTGGCGGCGTTGCGGCAGTTAGCCTTATCAGCGTAGTGCTCACGATGAACGGATCGTGACATCAGGACCTCACCGCGGATGCCGCCCGTGAAGTTGGTAGCGATGTTCTGCGGAACCCCCTTCATCCGGGAGACGTTCGCGGTGATGTCGTCGCCAACCTTCCCGTCACCCCGGGTTACTCCATAGCGGAATCGTCCCTCCTCGTACTGCAGCTCGATGCCGGCACCATCCATCTTGAACTGCGCGAGGTAGAACGGGTGGCGTACCTTTGCGGCCCACTTCAGGAAGGCCTCCGGATCGGCAGCCTTGTCCTGGCTGTTCATGGGGATGCGGTGTTCGCGTTTGGGGAAGCGGTCGGAACTGTCGGGGCCAACCACCGAGAACAGGGAGTTGTCCGGATCAAGCTCTCGCAGCCGATCCCAGAGCGCGTCAAACTCGGCGTCGGAGATCTCGGGTTCATGGTTGTAGTACCGGTCTTGATGATACCGGACCAACTGTTCGAGGTTACGAATGGGGTCACTCATCGGCCCACTATACCACCAGATCGATGCGACCGACTATTCGGAACAAAAAAAAGCCCCCTCCTGACGCGGCGGAGGGGGCCAAAAACGCGCTCCCGGAGGAAAGGAGGTGGAAACCCCCAGAAGCAAACACACGATGGAGGCAGAAGTGCCTTTCTACTCTTCTGAATGAATAACCACAAAATCCGCAAAAGGTTACACAACAATCAGAACACGGTGGAGATTTCCGTCACGCTCCCGACTCGCGAAACAGGGGGTGGACGCTCCGCCGGTACGATTCATACTGCTCGCCGGCATGATACGACGAGCGCACCAGTGGCCCGGACTCACAATGGTGAAACCCCTTCTCCAATGCGCGCTCCTTGAGTTCAGCAAACTCTTCGGGACGCCAGTACTTCTGTACCGGGATATGGGTGCGTGAGGGTTGGAGATACTGTCCCAGATTCATCACCGAAACGCCGTGGGCAAGCAGATCATCCATCGATTCGAGGATCTCGTCGCGCGTCTCTCCCAGACCGAGCATCATGCTGGACTTGGTAATGGTATCCGGGTCGATTTCTTTGGCGGTACGGAGGAACTCGAGGGATCGATCGTAGTCCGAGCGTGAGCGCACCAGCGGTGTCAGCCGCCGCGAGGTCTCGATGTTGTGGCTCATGATATCCGGCTTGCTCTCACAGACGGCGGCAATGCTCTCGCGGCGCCCCATGAGATCGGAAGAGAGCAGCTCTACCGAGCAGCCGGGCGCCTCGGCGCGAATCGCGTGTACGGTGGCGGCCAACACGGCGGCGCCACCGTCTTTCAGGTCGTCGCGGTTGACCATTGTGATCACCACGTGGCGCAGCTGCATCTCCCGTACGGACTCGGCAACACGCTGCGGTTCACCCCAGTCCACGGCACCGGGAAGCCCGGTCTTGACCGCACAAAAGCGGCAGCGGCGGGTACACGTGTCGCCCAGAATCATGAAGGTGGCCGTTCGATGGTCACCCCAGCACTCGTGAATATTGGGACACTTCGCTTCTTCACAGACCGTATTCAGGCGCTGAGAGCGAATCAGTTTTTTTACGTCGCGAAACCCTTCAGTGGTATTCAGGTGGATACGGAGCCACTCGGGCTTTCGATGTACCCCGCTCTGCGGGGGTGAAGTTGGTTGATCCATATCGTAACTATACTCAATCAAGCGGGCCACGAAAAGCCGCGGTGCCGGATCTTCGCGGGAGACGGGACGACGGAATCCGGCAAATTGTTGACGAAACGATTCAAGTTCTTCATATTGAGGCGATGAAGGCAACCGCACCCCACGCTCATGGCGTTACCCGTCACGTTGAAGCGCTCCGTGAAGTGGGCGGGGAAGCGTTTGTTGTTCGCATGAGTCGCGGAAACCTCAACTTCGAACCAGGACAGTATCTGGCGGTGGGGATTGAGGGGCAGATTGATGCGCGCGAGTACTCAATCTACTCGTCGCCCGAGCAGGAATACCTGGAAATCCTGGTAAAAGAGGTGGAAGAGGGCTACGTATCGCCGCGGCTTCACGCCCTCCACGCCGGCCAACGGCTCTTTGTCGACGGTCCGTTTGGCTACTTCACCATACCGGAAGAACAGCGCACCGCGGGGAAGTTTCTCTTTGTCGCCACGGGAACCGGTATTTCGCCGTTTCACTGTTTCGCCCTCGCCTACCCGCAGCTGGACTACCGGATCCTGCACGGGGTGCGACGGCTCGAGGATCGCTACGAGATGGACGTCTTTGACCGCAGCCGCTACACCGCGTGCGTCACCCGCCAAGACGGGGGCGATTACCGCGGCCGCGTGACCGACTATCTCCGTGAACACCCCGTGGACCCGGATACGCTCTGTTACCTCTGTGGCAACTGCGATATGATCTACGAAGCGTTCGACATCCTGAAGGATCAGGGTGTCTCACCCGAACACCTGTTTGCCGAGGTCTATTTTTGATGAACTACTGCCTGGTGCCGCTCGGCTGCCAGATGAACCAGTCGGACACCGAACGAATTCGAACGGTGCTCGAGGCCATGGGTTATCGCCCCACCGACCGCGAAGAAGATGCAGACCTCCTGGGCATTGTTGCCTGCTCGGTGCGCCAGAAAGCGATCGACAAGGTCTACGCCAGGATCCACAAGTGGAACGAGTGGAAGCTGCGAAAGAACCTCCTGACCTTCGTCTCCGGCTGTATCCTCCCCGCCGACCGGGAAAAGTTTCTCAAGCGGTTTGACCTTCTCTTCACCATCAACGAGCTGCCCCATCTGCCGGACATGATCCGCCAGTACGGCGTGGTAACCCCCGCCGCTCTGGCCCAGCCCGACGAGATGCCGGAACCGCCTCCGCAGGCACAACCGCAACGGAAACCCGAACCCGAAGCGCCGGCGGCCCGGGTGCAGACCGTTTCCATCGGTCGGGTGGTCCGGCGCCCACAGACCGCGGCGATTCCCGAATCCAGCCTTCGCGACGAAACCCGCGGGTTCTGGCATATCGAGCCGTCGTACTCGTCGGCGTTTGAGGCCTTTGTTCCCATCCAGAACGGGTGCGACAAGTTCTGCACCTTCTGCGCGGTACCCTATACCCGCGGCCGCGAGGTTTCGAGGCCCTCAACGGAGATCCTTCACGAGGTTACCCGGCTTGCCGATGCGGGCTACCGCTGCATTACCCTGCTTGGGCAGAACGTGAACTCGTACGGGCTCGACCGCCACAGCGATGAGATTGGCTTTCCCGACCTGCTGCGCCGCATCGGACGCATTGGAGCCGAGCGTGAGCATCCCTTCCGCCTCTACTTCACCTCGCCCCACCCCCACGACATGACCGACGAAGTGATCGACGTCATCGCGGAATACCCCTGCCTTGGGAAGCAGATTCACCTTCCCATGCAGTCCGGGGACGACAAGGTCCTCATCCGGATGAACCGAAACTACCGCATCGACGGCTACCGTCGCGTGGTGGAGAAGATTCGGCGCACCATCCCCGACGCAACGCTCTTCACCGACATCATCGTGGGGTTCACCGGAGAGACTGAAGCGCAGTTCCAGAACACGGTGGCGGCAATGCGGGAGTTCGCGTTCAATATGGCGTACGTCGCAATCTACTCGCCCCGGCCGGGAGCGGCAAGCTCACGGTGGGCGGACGACGTTCCGCTGGACGAGAAGAAGCGTCGCCTCCACCTGCTCTCCGAGGTGCTGCAGGAGACGTCGGGAGCGTATAACCGCAATCTCGTGGGAAACCGGGTGCGTGTGCTGGTTGACGGAGCCGACCGCAAGCCGGGCTTCGTCTCAACCAAAACCGAGGGCCGGCTCATTGTTCGGGTAGCGAACCCGGGCACCGCGGGGGCGATCGATGGTTCCGCCATCATCGGCTCGCTGCTCGACGTCGAAATCACAGCCGCTTCCCCGCTGTCAATGGAAGGTCGGATCGTGGACTCACGCGCCGCCGCGCCTTCACACTGGTCGGCGGAATCAGTTGTGCACACCACCCCGTTTCCGGTAGGGGCGAGCTGAGTGAGTGCTCTCTCGTACACCGGTCGACGGGTCGCATTTCAGACTCTCGGCTGCCGCCTGAATCAGTTTGAGACAGATTCGCTGGCCGGAGAGTTTGAGTCCGCCGGGTACCAGGTCGTCCCCTTCGATCAGGCTGCTGACGCCTACATCATCAACACCTGTACGGTCACCAACAAGGCGGACCGGAAGTCGCGCAACGCCGTGAACCGCGCCGCACGGCGGACACCCCTCACGGTGGTCACCGGCTGTTTTGTGGAGAGTCACCGCGATACGCTGGAGGAGCAGCCGGGCGTGATTGCGGTGGACAACCAGCGAAAGCGACACATCGTGGAGATTGTGGACGCGCACCTGCGGGGAGAGATCCTGCACGCTCAGGAGCTTGATCCCGAGCTTTTCGACTATCGCGTACCCGACCCCATCTTTCACACCCGCAGCATGGTGAAGATTCAGGACGGCTGCGACAACTTCTGCACCTTCTGCATCATTCCCTTTGTGCGCGGCCACGCGGTGAGCCGCGATCCGCAGTCCGTGCTCGACCACGTACGCGCCTCAATCGATCACGGTTACCGCGAGATTGTCGTCACCGGCGTGAACATCAGTCGCTACCACCACGGCGACGTGGATTTCAGTCGGCTGATGGAGCAGATGCTCGAGCTCGACGGCGACTACCGCCTGCGCATCTCGTCCATGGAACCCGACTCCCTCGACGACCGCTTTTTTGAGCTGCTGAACCATCCGCGTATGACTCCGCATCTGCATCTCTGTCTGCAGAGCGGCAGCGAGCGGATCCTGCTGAAGATGCGCCGACAGTACACCGTTGCCGGATACCGCGCGATGGTAGACCGGATCCGGGCACAGAATCCCGATTTCAACCTCACCACCGACATCATCGTGGGCTTCCCCGGCGAGACTGAATCAGACTTCGCCGAAACCTGCCGGGAGTGCGAAGCGATCGCGTTCAGTCATATTCACACCTTTGCCTATTCCCGGCGCAGCGGCACCCGAGCCGACCGCATGCCCGAGCAGATCCCCGAGCGAATGAAGCAGGAGCGCTCACGGGTCATTCGCGAGATTGGAGAGCGCGGCAAGCGTGCCTATCGCGCTGGGCGGATTGAGACCGTCGAACGCCTGCTGGTTGAACGGGTTGAACCGAGCGGCGACCGTATCGTCGCGCGCGGTTACGGCGAACACTATGTGCCGATTCTGCTCGATGCAGCGATCGGTGAAGTGGAGCGCAACCGCTTTGTGTCCGCCCGGATCACCGGTATTGAAACGGGCGAGGATCCCTCCCTCCTCGCGCGAGTAACCTGATCACGCGGTGGAACGGCACTGCCATGGTAGCGATTTCCGTTGATGATCATCCAACTGCGCGCAGGTTTTCCCAATCGCTCGGGCTGAAGCGGCTTCGCGGTGCGTGGCGCTTTCCGGTGTTTGCCGACAATGAACAGCTCAGCACGGCACGTCGACTGCTCTTCGTGCCGGCAACCGCGCCCACGGCCGCGGCGTGGGGCTTCATCCTCGGTCGACTCTCCCAAACCCAAGACCTGCGCCGCTGTGTTGCCTGCGCCCTCCTGCCCGCCCAAACCGACGGACTCGCGCTGGTCAATCGCGTTGAGCTCGCCGGACGGCGGTACTATCCCGACGTTCTGGCTAACCCCGGCATTCCCGAACGCGCCGCCGACGGCGTGGCAAGCGGTGAGTTTCTGCGGACGGCGCTCTTTTTTCTGGCCCCTCATCAGGTAGTCTGCCTGGAAGCGCGCGAAGCGGTAGCCTCGGACGGTGACGTCGACCAGATCGCGCGGCTGGTCGCCGAGCTCGAACTCGCCTTGCCCGATCCCCGGGAGCTCACCGCCGGCGAACGGGCAGTGGTGATTCCCTTCGCCGATGCCTGCGGCTGCAGCCGCGCAGAGACGGACCGACTGTTGAGATCGGCGCGCTCGTTTACGATTCGCACGGGAAGATTCCCCGACGAGTTGTTCAGGAGCGATGGCATACGGTCCGGCGGCTCCGGCGAGGTCCGCGCCGTTCTCACCGCGCTGGAGCAGGAGTAGCGGGTGCGCGAGTATTCACACATCTACGTGGAAGAGGCAGCACGCAGCCGGCCCGACACCGAGCGCGTGTTGAGCCGGTTTTCGCACGCCACCGTGGTCCCCATTGATTCCGCGGCCGAGCTCTTCAACCGAAAGCAGCAGCACTTCCAGGCGCAGAAGCAGAGCCCCAAGCTCATCCTTGCCGTTGATCGCGGTCCCTTTCTCTTCGAGGGCTCCGAGCGAATCAAGAGTTTCGGCGACGCTACGGTGCACTACACCGTGCCGATGCGCAACTGCGTCTACAACTGTGACTACTGCTTCCTGCAGGGGATGCACCGCTCCGCTAATCTCCTGGTCACCGTGAACAGTGAGCAGGCGATAGCCGCTGCTGAGGAGCGCTACAGCGCCACCGGCGGCTTCTTCCTCAGCATTTCCTACCTTACCGACCTCCTGGGCTTTGAAGACGTGCTGCCGTACTGCAGCCGCTGGATCGAGTGGGCGCGGCATCGACCCGGTATGATCATCGAGATTCGCACCAAGAGCGACAACTTCGCGGCGCTCTCCAGAGTGCGCTCTTCAGAAAACGTCGTGCTCGTCTGGTCGCTGTCGCCCGAGCCGGTTTCGCGGGTGCACGAACGCGGCGCCGCGTCGTTTCGCAACCGGCTCTTTGCCGCCCGCGCGGCGCAGCAGGCGGGATGGCGAGTCCGGCTCTGTTTCGATCCCGTACTCCGGGTGGCCAACTGGCAGGAGCTCTACCGACAGG
>SLTF01000459.1 GCA_007130025.1 Spirochaetales bacterium
GCGATTGCCTACCGAGACGGGGAACGGTTATGACGCGCACTACTCTGATTGGTCTGCTGCTGGCCGTAATGTCGGTTGTGTCCGCACCGGCGTGGGACTGGGAGTGGGGTGTTACGCTGGATAACACTACGCAGGGCGCTTTCAGCGAATGGTACGAAGAGGCGCGGCTGACTCAGAAACTGAAAACCGGAATCTGGAGCAGCGGACTCTCCCAGCTTGAGGGTGGAGGATCGTTCTCGTTTGCCGCGACGGCTGGGTATACGGTCACCGATGATCGCGCCTACCTGTTTGACATTGACCTCCTTCGCATCACCGGTCGATTTCCCCAGGTGGTGGGTCCGCGATCGTTCCTCCAGGCAACGGCAGGGCGAACACGGTTTGCCGATCCGACGGGTCTGGTCATCAACCACGTGGCGGATGGGGGAATTGCCCGGCTTACCGTTCCGTGGGGCCGGTTCCGGCTTGCCGCGGCCTACTCGGGGTTTCTGCTCAGTCCGTCATCGTCAATCCGCATCTCGCAGACCGACTACCTCGAGCAATCAGCCGACAGCGAGTTCTTTGGGCCCCGGCGGATGATCGGTCTGCTTGACGCCACCTTTGGCTCGGCCACCCTGTTTGCGGTGGCCCAGTTCGATCTGCGCGATGAAGCGGACGGGGATTCCATCGATACGCAGTATTTTGGCTTAAATGTAGCGGGACGCGTCAGCGATTCGCTGTTCTCTGAAACGCTTCTGATCGTGAGCACCGGCCGGACGGCGGTTGGGGCTGCCGAGGACTCCCTGTTCTCGTTTGTGTTTGGAACCGGCGTTCGCTGGTTTGCCGAAGAACGGCGATTCTCCCAGGCGTCGGCCCGGGCGCTGGTGGCTACGCCGTTCCTGCCGCTGGAGGAAGACATCGGGATCAACATCAGCGAGTACCGTCCGATCACGGAGCCCACGTTCGGTCTGGTGTTCAATCCGCGGCTTTCCAACCTGATTCTGGCGGAGGGGACCTACTCGATTCGCCCCTTCGCGGGGCCGGTGCGACACGCCGCCGATTCGCTCCGGCTCTCGGTGGCCGGACGGATGTTCCTGCGCGCGTACAAGGGCGACAGCGATTACCTGGCGGCGATGAATCCGGACTCGGACGCCCTGTACCTGGGAACCGAGATGGAGCTCGGCGTTTCCGCGGTGATTCTCACCGATCTTCGGCTGGGACTGCGCGGGGGCGCCTTTGTCCCCAACAGCGGCACGGGCGGCGCATTCGCGGCTGAACGTGCCGCGGAGTGGGTGGTTCGGTTTGACCTCACCACGGCACTGTAGGAGTGTGTACGATGAAAAACCGAATAGGTGTTCTGGCGGCGATGTTTCTCGCAACTGCGGCAATTGCCTTCGGGCAACAGACCGCGCTGGTGCGGGCGACATCCGGCAAGGTTGAGGTCCTGCAGGCCGGACAGTGGAGCGCATTGAGCGTGGGCGCGTCGATCCCCATTGGAGCCACGATCTCTACCGGCTTTGGATCGACGGCGACGGTGGAGATTGGGCCTGCAATCATGGAGATCCGTCCCTTGACGCGAATGCGCCTGGACGAGCTTGCCGAGCGCGAGGGCGTGGTGAGCGCGGAACTCTTCCTGCCGGTTGGCCGCGTGCGCGCCGAGGTTCGACGGGTTGAGGGGCTGGAGAGCGAGTTTCGTCTGAGAAGCACGCAGGCAACCGCGGCAGTGCGGGGCACCAGTTTTGACTTCGATGGTCGGGACCTCCGTGTGCTGACGGGGCGAGTTCAGCTGATTAATCAGTTCCAGCAGTCCATCCAGGTATCCGGTGGCGGCGTTGCCGAAGCATCCGACACGGGAGAGATCGCTTCGGGCGCAGACCTGCGCGAGCTGCTCTCCGCCGCAGTGCCCTCTGCCACCGCGTTCATTGAAGAGTCGGTCACCACCTTCCTGCAGCGTCGCGACGAGATCGGCACGGGGACGATCCGCATCGAGTGGGAACCGTTTGGAGGGGAGTAATCACCATGAAATCCACAACCTTGGTAACAATCGCTGTCGTATGCGCTCTGACCTTAAGCCTCAGCTCCTGTTTCTCTCCCTTGCAGGGAGTCAACGAAGGTAATCTCTCCGTGCGCGTCTTCTTCCCCGACGCGATCCACACGATGGAAACCACCGAATCGCTCGTCGGCCGCCTCTACGTGATCAACGCCGCCTACGAGGTTCTGTTGCGGACGGTACTTGCCTACGAGGATTTCCTGGATGTGTTTTATTATGACGTTCCGATTCAGGAGTTCAATGACTATCCGATCCTGTTGCAGGCGTTTCTGCAGCTGGAAGCGATCCTCGACGACCTGGAAGAGGATCTCATACTGAAGGCTCCCGTGATGTTCGGGGGAAAGCCGTATTTCGACTTCGTCGTGAATAACCCGCGCGACGGAGGATCGATCACCCCGCCCGGCGTGCCGGCGGATCGCGCGTATTTCGTCTATCTCGATATGTGGCACCCCGGCGAGCAGGATCAGGACGATGCTGAACCGGTGTACGAATCGGTTGCATGGGACGAGAGTGATCCCTCAGTAGCATTGGAAGAGTACTGGAATGCGGATCGGCTGGTGCGGCTTTCTATGCTCGGTGGGAACGATCTAACAGCGTTCGAGACGGCACATAGTTTGTTTACCACGTTTCTTGCCGATTACCGGGATACGCAGGGGTTTCCCTTCATTCCTGCGGCGCTGGTGCCGCGAGGTGGAACGGCATCAATGACACTTCAGATGAGGCCGGTCGATGGAGAACCCGAGCCGTTTTAGTCGTGCACTCGGCACCACTGTATCATCCTGACCCACTTCGGCCTTTTCCTGCGTGCAGGTGGGTCAGGCTCTTCGATGCGGTTGCGTTTCTAATTCTCTTTCCGATAACGAGATGTCCGTTGAAAACAAAACTCGACTCGATCGGCATGCTTCTTGCAAAGTATTCTCCGGGGGATTGCGATGCAAAAGAAAACCGATCCAATGAACCGATACCGGTGGGCCAACGTTCAGACGGTGGTTATTGCGGGCGCGCTGGCGGGGCTGCTGCTGCTGGTGGGGTCGCTGGTGCTGGGACGTACCGGGATGATCCTGCTGGGAACCGTGGGCGCGATCTCGGTGTGGCGCGCGTCACGCATGGCGGGAAACCTGCGGCCGTCGGATGCGCGTGAGTTGCGCTACCCCGAGGCGCCGTGGCTCTTTGACCTCGTTGAGCGACTGTGCACCGCAGCCCAGATTTCGGCAACCCCGCGGCTCTATTTCAGTGCGTCGCCCGTGATGAACGCCGTGACCTTTGGTTCGCGGCAGGAGCCGGCAATTCTTGTCACCGCCGGACTGATCAACTCCCTCAGTGAGCGGGAGGTTGCCGGAGTGCTGGCGCACGAGGTGGCACATATCCAGCACAACGATCTGCACCTCTTTCGTCTGGCGGAAACCGTGCGGGCCATGACCGGGTTCTTGAGTAACGTCGGCTGGTTCTCGCTCTTATTCTTCTTTCCGATCATGCTGTTGAGCGGGGTTGCAATTCCGCCCGGGCTTATTGCGCTGCTCTTTGGGGCACCGCTGTTCAGCGTCCTGCTGCAGCTCGCATTGCTGCGCACCCGGGAGTACGCCGCCGATGCCCGCGCCGCGGTTCTGACCGGGGATCCCCTCGGCCTTGCCTCCGCCCTTCGGACCATCGATCAAGCCGGCTCGTCCCCGTGGCGGCAGCTCCTGGGCTCACCCCGTGCGGAGCAGGGCGGGTGGCTGCGGACGCACCCGCAAACCGGCGAGCGCGTCCGGCGGTTGATGGAGCTGAGCCCCCGCACCGCCGGTGGACGCAGCCGCGCGTGGTGGCACTACGGCGAGATACTCACCTGACTTGTGCCTTCACCGTGCACGCGCAGACGGATTACCGTCTGTGCCGCACCGGATGGCTCCACCGCCTGGTAGAGCACCAAGTCGGCAATGTCACCGTCGGTGGGAAGAAGTTCAATGCGCAACCCGCTGGAAAACACCGCTTCGTCAAGAAGCCAGGGAGCGATCTGCACGATATGCGCGACCCCGAGGGGCACGTCCAGCGACGTGAGGTTTATCCGTCGCCTGCTCGCACCTTCGCCCGCGAACCGCCAGGTGCGGTCGGCGTGCAGAACCACGTCGCGACCGTCGGTGGTACGCGCCTGAAGATCCGGCGCCGCAGCCACGGCCGCCACCAGCACTACCGAGAACACCATTCCCAACACAGTCCGTTTCATTGGTCTCCCGCACGCGATTCCAATTCTCGTCGCTGCTATCAGAAAAACAACGATACCGGGTTGCGGTAACAGCAATATTCGAGGCCAAGGTGGTAGAATCGTGGTAAGAACCGTGGTACAGTGACACCATGAGAGTCAAAACGTCGGTATCCTTGTCCAGAGAACTGCTCGCCGCTCTCTCGCGGTTTTCCGATCCAGGCAGCCGATCATCGTTTATCGAAGAAGCAACGTGGCAGTACATTCGGCATCAGCAGAAATCGATTCGAGATCAACGCGAGCTTCAACTGATCAACGAGCATGAGGAAGAGCTCAATAGAGAAGCTCTCGACACGCTGAGCTACCAGGCAGGCGAATGAGACGAGGAGAAATCTACCTGGTGAAGAGACCAGGGAAGGGGGACCCGAAACGCCGGCGACCCTTTGTGGTGGTCAGTCGACAGGTTCTGATTGATTCCGCGTACGCCTCGGTGATCTGTGCTCCGGTATACTCGAGTCGAATCGGGTTGTCTTCTCAGGTGGAAATCGGGGTCGATGAAGGCATGAAGCAGCCGTGCGCGGTTCACTGCGACGGATTGGTCAGTGTGGCAAAGTCGGACCTGACGGACTTTCTTGGATTACTGGATGACCAGAAGCTTGACGAGCTTGACCGAGCGCTGCGAGTCGCACTTGACCTCGACTGACCGTATACCGAAACATTCCCCGTCAACCAAAAAAAACCGCCCCTCGCAGGGCGGTATGTCCGAAAAAGCTCCCCCGGCTGGACTCGAACCAACGACTTGGTGGTTAACAGCCACCCGCTCTACCAGCTGAGCTACAGGGGAATATTCAGGACGACGCTTACCATACTGGATTCGCAGATCCGTGTCAACACCTTCACACGCCGGTAATGGGAGCCTCGGCGGCGCATTTGGTGCATTTCCCGTGTTCGATGCCGGTGACCGCGGTGTGGTATCCGTGGCGCGTGATCCAGAGTTCTCCGCACTGGTGACAGTAGGTGTTGTTGTCGTGCGCCACGTTCCCCAGGTAGACGAAGGGAAGGTGGGCTCGCGCAACCTCGGCCAGACGAAGAAGCGTTGCCGGCGGCGTGGGAGCCTCTTCGTAGCGATACGATGGGAAATAGGCCGAGAGATGGTACGCAATCGTGGGATCGAGTTCGGCGAGAAAACGCGCCATTGCGTCGATCTCTTCGTCGCTGTCGTTCTTGCCCGGAATCACCAGCGTGGTGACCTCCAGGCGGCAGCACTCAACGGCAATGCGGATCGCCTCCTTGACCGCGTCCAGATGGCCGCCGAGAGCCTTCCGGTAGAACTCCGGCTGAAAGCTCTTGAGATCGATATTGGCCGCGTCCATCGAACAGAAGAGGCGTCGGGCGGGTTTGGGGTTGATCTGGCCGGAGGTCACCAGGACGTTGACCAGCCCGGCCTCCTGGGCCCGCTGGGCCGTCTCCAGGATGAACTCGATGTGAATGATTGGTTCGTTGTAGGTGTAGGCAATGCCCGCGCAACTCGCCTCCTGGGCGGCTGCCACGGCTTCCTGCGGCGTGATGTCACGGGTGGCGGCTCGGGTTGACTGCGAAATGCGGAAGTTCTGGCAGAACGGGCAGTGAAGCGGGCAGCCGAGGAACCCAATTGAATAGAGCGTGGTACCGGGATGCACGTGGTAGAGCGGCTTCTTTTCCACCGGATCGACCGCAAGGGCGGTTGCTTTTCCGGCGTAGGGCAGGAAGGGTTCGCCCTGGAGGTTTCCCCGCACTCCACAGCGGCCAAAGCCTCCGTCGGGGATGGTGCAGGCGTGCGGGCAGAGGTCACACACCAGCGTTCCCGCCTCGGCGGTGAAGAACAGCGGCTCGGTCCGGTACCCTACGGCATTCACGCGGGTGCCTCCACGCGGAACGGCTCCATGCGCACCCCAACGCTTCCGTGGCGAACCCACAATCGCACAATCTGCAGGCTCTCGCCGGTCTCGGCGGCAACGCTGTGAAGCTGCTCCGCGTGCAGGATGTCGGCAATCTGAAACTCCAGAATCAGATGCAGGTGGTCAAGCGGCGAGGGGACCAGCAGGATCCGCGACGGATCGTAGGGGTGCTTGCGGGCGGCGCCGTCGTAGGGAGAGCTGCGGCCGCGGTAATGTCCGCCGGAGGCATACCGGATGATCTCGTGCAGGGGAAGGGATTCCAGGAGCTTTGGTTCGGCAACCATATCTGATTGTAGGCCCGCTCGGGCCAGATGTCAACGAACGGAAAATGCCCCAAAGCTTGGTGAAACGGCTGATCAGCCGTGGCCGATGCTACTCAGTTCACGCTTGGGGTGGTCGTAGAGGTACCAGTCGATGCTGTCGCGCACGTCGGTATCGACATCGTGGTACGAGACGCTGAGGGCGCCGTCGTTGCGGATCACCCGGACGGAGAGGTTGAGGATGGTCTCGCCGAGGCGCAGGGAGCAGTGGCGGAGGGTGGTGTCGGCCTCGATCGACTCGACGATGGTAGGACGGTCGGGAATGAAGCGCAATCCGGTGGCGGAGATGTCCTCCACTCGACCGGTGACAAACTGCATGGTCCGGGGATGGGAAAAGATAAATTCGATCCGGTCCTCGGGGTGTGGCACAAACCGTTTGTTTTTGCGCAGGTCGCGCACTTCCTTGTAGCGAACAATCAGATCACGTAGCCGGTTGACCTCGTCACGGTTGGTGAACGTGTCTTCGGCCAGGCCGTTGACGCCCAGATGTTGCGCCTTCGACGCCTCTTCAAAGGCGAAGTCGGTTGGCTTGAGCAGGATGAAGACCGAGGTATACCGGGTGCGGTGGTTGCGAAGGAAGGTCAGAAAGGGTTTCCAGTGGCGAGGGAAGTCGCGCGCGCTGAACAGGACGATGTCCGGATCGATCTCGTCGATGTTGTCCATCGCCTTGATGGGGTTCCAGTACTGGATCAGCTCCATTCCCAGGGGGGTGAAATGGCGTTCAAGTTGCTCACGAACATCTTCGCGTTCCGCAACCAGGAGAACCTTCATGAATGACTGCAACCTTTGCTGTCGGGTGGCCTGTTACTCGGTTCCAATAAACGTGACATCGTAGCGTACAATTTCCCATATATTGTCACGGCGATGCAAGTGGTAGGTATAGGAACGGATCTCCGTGAACCCGTCGGCGGGGAATCGAAGGTGCGCCACCACCTGTCCGCGGTCACGATCGAAGGTCGTGCGCATGATCTCAAAGCTGCGCGGAACCGCCGTGATCTGGGTATTGTCGACAAGGTCGGTCTGCATCTCGCGACGGAAATCGGTGATGGCGCGCTGCCGGTCTTCTGCTGAGAGGGCCAGGAATCGACGCTCGCGGGCGGGATCGAGGCGGAGCAGCGCCTCCAGGTTGAGATAGAGGAAGAATCGCTCCCACTGCCCCTGCTGCAGGGCTGAGATGGTGTAGCGTACCACCTGATCGGGGGGAAGGGGGGAACGGCGGAGCACCTCGCCGGTCTGAAAGTCCAGGCGCGCGGCAATTTGCTCGTCCACGGTGCGTGGTGAGGGGCGTACCGAAAGCGCCAGGCGGTTGGAAGCCATGTGCACGGGAGCGCGCTCGAATCCGGTCCGGCGGATCAACTCGGGGAAGAAGTGTGCCTGCACCACGTACATCCCCGGTTGTACCACCTGTACGTACGCGCCGAGTCGCTCCATGAACGAGAACTGCTCCCCGGGCTCCAGCACCACCTCGCGGAAAAACACCGGTTGAACGGACAACCGGTCTGTGGTAAGTTGCGGGGCGGCCTCGAGGGCTACGTTTGTGAGATTCCGCACGTCGAAGTTCAGGTTGAAGATGCGGTTGTCCGCCAGTCGGAACCGAAAGGTGTCCGCCGTGGTGTTGGTAATGGTCACCTGAATGTGGATATCGCTTTCGGGAAAGTAGACCGTCTGGTCGTGAAAGCGAATCGATACATCCACCGCCCACGCGGAGAGCACGGGGATAACGAGTCCGAGCAGGAGCGCACACACGGTTCTTCGAGTTTTCATACGCATCTCACTCTATTGTCGGCCAGTTTGATGATAACATTATTCCAGACGGCGATCAGCCGGAAACTTCACCCCTCATCCTCATTTCGCTCTCTGATCGACCGGATCCGACTTGCCGAGGGCCCCATCGACGTGTCGGGGCCGCGCGGATCGTGTGTCACCATGCTGCTGCACGAGCTGCACCAGAAGTTCCGTGGGCAGCTGATCATCGTCACCGCCACCGAGAACGAGGCCGAAATCGTGCTCCGCGATCTGGAGCTCTTCGGCACGCACGCGGTGCTCTTCCCCGGTTGGCCAACCGCTGCCTATAGCCCGGTTCCCCCCAATTCGCGGGTCTTTGGCGCGCGGGTACACACCCTGGGGATGCTTGCCGCGGGCGAAGAGGCGGTGGTGGTGGCTTCGCTTCGCGCCGCAATGGGCTTTCTCCCGCCGGTTGAGTCACTGAGTCGCCGCTGCGCGCTGGTTTCGGTTGGTCACCAGCTCGACCCCCAGGCCATGGCCGAGACCCTGACGCAAAACGGGTACCGACGCGTGCCGCGGGTGGGGGTGCGGGGGGAGTTTGCTCTGCGCGGTGAGGTGCTCGACGTCTTTCCCCCGGGGAACGATGAAGCGGTACGCATTGTCTTCAGCTACGACGAGGTCGAAGACATCCGGCGCTTTGATGCCGGCACCCAGACGTCGGTGGGCAAGCTTGCCGAGGTGAGTCTGACGCCCATTCGCGAGGTGATCTGGGACGAATGGGCTGTGGAGCGGTTGCGCGGCGCAATCACCGAGGCGCGCGGCCTGCCCCCCGGCGGAGAGGAACTCCTGGAGCAGTTACAGACCTTCGCCGCCGCGGACGGCGAGGAGTCGTGGTACGCCATCGCCTTCGACAAGCCCGCGCTGCTTCGCGATTACGCCCTTCCGGGCGCCCTGGTCTGTTTTGTGGATTCCGAGCGGCTGGTAGCGCAGGAGGAGTCGATCCTCAAGGAGCACGAGACCCTCTACCGGCAGGAACGGCGCACCCGACCGGTTCCGCGTCCACAGCGCGTTCTGGCACCGCTGCAGACCCTGCTTGACGCGGCGCCGGCGCGGCTGCAGTTCCACGGCCTCGCGGACCCATCGCAGCCGCACATCGCCTTCTCCTACGATCCGCCGCGTTCCTACTTTGGCAACATCGACTTCTTCAAGGAGGAGTTGGTTGGGTACGAGCGCGCGGGATTTCAGGTCTTCATCTTCGCCGACACCGACGCGCAGATGCACCGTCTGAAGCACCTGCTCTCCGAGTTCTCCGTCACGCTGATTCCCGACTCCATTTCCAGCGGCTTTGCGATGCCGGAGCTGAAGATTGCGGTGATCCAGGAGAACGAGATCTTCGGCCGACGCAAGCGGGTTCCCCGTTCGGTAAAGCACGCCGAGAGCTCCGCCATCGACACCTTTGTGGACCTCAGCCCCGGGGACTACGTGGTGCACATCAACTACGGCATCGGTCGCTTTCTGGGGATCCGACGCATCACCGCGGGCGGGAACGAGCGCGACTACATCCATCTGGAGTACGGCTCGCAGGAGTTCATCTACATCCCCATCGAGCAGGTCAACCTCATCCAGCGCTACATCGGGCACGGGGGAACCCCGCCGCGGCTCGATACCATCGGCGGTAAGGGGTGGGAGAACCGCAAGAGCAAGGTGCAGAAGAGCGTCGAAGACCTCGCCGAGCGCCTGGTGGCGCTCTATTCCAGGCGCAAGCGCTCGCAGGGTTTTGCCTTCCCGCCGGACACCGAGTGGCAGCTGGACTTTGAAGCCGCCTTTCCCTACGAGGAGACCGAAGACCAGCTTCGCTGCATCGAAGAGGTGAAGGCCGACATGGAGCGCCCCCTGCCCATGGACCGCCTGATCTGCGGCGACGTGGGATATGGCAAAACCGAGGTGGCGCTGCGCGCGGCCTTCAAGGCGGTGAGCGCCGGACGACAGGTTGCCTTTCTGGCACCCACCACCATCCTGGTGGAGCAGCACTACGAGAATCTCTCTGAGCGTGTACAGAGTTTTCCCATTACGGTGGCGATGCTCTCGCGCTTTGTTTCCAAACAGGACCAGAAGAAGACCCTCGCCGCCATTGCCGACGGCAAGGTGGACATTGTGGTGGGAACCCACCGCCTCCTCTCGGATGACGTTCGGTTCAGTGAGCTGGGCCTCCTCATCGTCGATGAGGAGCAACGCTTCGGGGTGAAGCACAAGGA